>NZ_JBIMRC010000022.1:0-90907 GCF_043945575.1 Enterobacter cloacae complex sp. 2024EL-00214
TGGAAAAAATAGCCTAAATAGGCTGATTCGATGTGTTTGCGGGAAAAAAATCGGCCCAGATCCGCGAAATTTTAATCAGCGAGTCAGCTTGGGAAGAAATGACCTGCTTATTCGCACCTTCCTTAATGCTCTATTGCGGTGTAAGCCGGGTATCTTCTAATTCATTTAATTTATCGAGGTATATATGTTTCATTCTGAAACCGAGGATATCTATGGTTTTGTGTCTGGCGATATGTCATTGCGACCTCATTCAATCGATAGAGATTTGCAGGACTTAAGGTTACTACTCGCCGATATGGATACCATTAATATTCTGAACGAACGAGGGATAGGAACTCAGAAAACCATCTTTCATGTAACACAAAATGAGTCGAAGGCATTAATGCTGGTTACTCGTTTAACTTACTGCCAAGGTGGTGGACGATTTACTCACCCTGAATGTGCTCTTCTTGTTGAACAGATAACTGATCTAGGACGTAAGTTGGGTAATAAACATTTCGATGCGGCGATGAATGAAGCAAAACGCTTTATAGCGAATGAGGCTGACTTCATGAAAGAACAAACTGTCTGGTAGAAAATTTCTAAGGAGTCACTCATGTATACTTCAACTACTGCTAAATCAGATCATATTGATAGCTTTAATAACGCACAAAACCGTATGTTGATGAATTACGAACGTGATGAGTTTGAACAAGCTCCCGCTGCCGTACTTTATGATGCTGTCGGTGCTGTCGTAAACGATGAATCTGATATTGATATAATTTTTCGCCTTATGGATATGGAAGGAGAAATGTTGTTTCTCCGCGCAATGAAAAACCTCGGTTGCCAAGAGAATGTTTTTTATTACGCATCTGAATCTGGTGCGGTGCTGACTGCTAACGATGCAACGTTGCTTGAATTTGCTTATAACCTGGGCAAACATATCAGCAATGAGTTCTTTACGCGTTTCTTGCGTAATTCTCAGTTAGCCCGTGAACTCATCGGTAACATCATTCGTATAGGCAACGATGCCCTTAAATTTCCAGATGACGGCCTGAATACAGTATTTGAATGCTGTGTGATGGAGAATTCATCCTGGAAGAACCAAGGCCATTTTAAAGATAACTTTGGTCTTTAAAGCATCTAATTCTTTTAATTAGCTAACACAGAAAAACCCAGTCTTCGGACTGGGTTTTTTTGTATTTGCTGATTTCAAATCATGTAAACAAAACGGATGCACATGAAAATTACTTTTGATTTTTACAGTCAAAACGTTGCCATTTTTGAACTTGTTATTTTAACCCATATGGCAAACTAATCGTAATGCCGTCCGTATTTCTGATAAGGGAGTTTTATGAAGACACTTAAATGTTCTCATAACAGGGCAATGCTTATGCCAGCACACAAAATCCCTGCGGTATTAGTTAACGACGACCCTAAGAACATAGTTACTGATGAGCTGTTGCGTAAATATGGAACACGCATGACTCTCGATGAGGCTTGCTCCGAAATTGGTGTTAAGTCGGATAGTGTAGCCAAACGTATAGGACAGGTCAGATATAGGCATTATGCATTAACTCGCCAACTTGAAAGTGCAAGGGTCTTTAGTGGAAAAAATAGCTTTTTCTGGACGGAGTCTATCGCAAGAATAATTTCCGAGGGTAATTCCGATGAAATATCAATTTTTAACTAAAATCATTATTCCCCTGCTAGTGGGATTTGCTTTTTCTACCTCAGTTCTTGCGGATGAGGGTAACACCCCAACGTCTCAATCCCCTCAGACCACCAGTGACGACCTCGCTGGTGGTCAGGCATTTCTGAATGGAAAAGAGGAAGGTTGGTTCTGGCGTAAATCGCCACCTGAGCCAGTGAAGAAAAAGCCAGTGAAGTTACCTCCTCCGCCGACTTTACCGCCTCAAGAAACGCCTAAACAGGTTGCTCAAACACCTATGGAGTCGACTCCAGAACCTGCCGCAACTGAAAAGCCCGGCCCGGCTCCGTTCACCGTAGCCTGGTTTAATGAAAACATTCAGAAACTACGCAACCAGGCCATCGACAATCCTACCCAAGAAAACGTTAGGGCATATTTTCTGGCCCAACGCATTATGCTGGATAAAGCCAGCCGCTTTACTGATATGGCTAGGTTGGTTACTTCTACCGACCCCCTCATAGATGAGAATAGCCGCCGCTCAACCTCAACATTTGGGGCAATGGATCAATCGAATGAAGCTGAAAACAATTCGAGAACGGTCATAAAAGACGTAGCGACAAAAGCAGGATTGTTTTTCTTCTTCCGTGGGGAAAACTGCTCCATATGCGTAAAGCAAGCTTCTGTTATGAATACGTTTAGTTTCATGACAGACATGAAGGTCATCCCAATTTCACTTGATGGTAAACCTCTTCCAGGGAATATTTACCCGGACTGGAGGCCTGATTCTGGCCAGGCATCAAAGCTCCAAATATCAAACGCACCTGCGATAGCTCTGGCAATCCCGCCATCTACAACACGCATTGTCTCATTTGGGCCTATCAGTGCAGACCAGTTAATTTCAAGAACAGTCCTTATTGCCCACGATGCAGGGATCATTTCTGACCAGCAATATAAGAGCACCTTGCCATATAACGATACCGGCTATATCGACTCAAACATTCTGAATGACATGCCTAAAGACCTAACTCAACAACCTGATGAGTTTATCAAATATATACAAGCTAAAGCTGGCTACGGTTCGACACCTAACCCAAATGCTAATAACCCGGGGGAAAAATGAAGATTTCGTGCAACTATAATATAAAGAATGTATTCCGTAGAAACATTCTTGCAATTTCTATCTGCCTCTCCGGGTTGACAGCTTTTCAATGCGAGGCCACCAGCATTAGTACTCAGCTAGACAGTATGTTCGGCTCTATGTCGAATGTTACAGCTCCCGGTGATTATCAGAGCGTTACACGTGATGGATATACCGGTGGCGGATTTGTTCTACGTAATAAGCTCCGTACATTGACACCTATTAGTATTAGTCTCCCTTCTGCGTCGGGAGGATGTGGAGGGATAGACCTTTTCGGCGGGTCATTCTCGTTCATCAACGCTGATCAGTTCGTCCAGATGCTACGTAATATTGCTTCTAATGCTGCCGGTCTAGCTTTCCAGTTGGCCCTGAACGCTATGGATGCCGTTCTGGATAATGCTATTTCGAAAATGCAGGCAATCATCCAGCAGATGAACGATCTGACCGCAAATTCGTGTCAGTTAGCGAAGGGGTTGTTAGTCGACACTGCCTCTGCATTTGGTGACAGTGCAAAGGCTGCTGTATCTTCTCAGCTGTCCTCTGATGGCCTCTCAGACCAATTTAAAGCCATGTGGGGCAATATGGGTGGTGGTAAAGCACCCGACGTACAAAAACAAGAGGCAGGGAAAAGAAAGGCATGTGACGATTACGGTAACATTGTGTGGTGTTTGCTCCAGAATGGTAGCTTTAGTAATCAATTCATCGGCTCCGAAGATGAGCAAAAAGAACTTATTATGTCTATGACCGGCACCATCATCGTCGGTAGCCAGTTGGGTACAGATAAAGATGGGTCAGCTAAAAAGAGTGTGGTTAGGATTGCTCCACTCGCAACTTCAAATGTCCTGGATTCTTTTATAAATGGTGATGATAGTTTCGATTTCTGGTCTTGTTCAGGTCAGACTAGTACTTGTGAGAATCCCAAAAAACAGACCAAAATAATTAAAGGTCTCGCTGCCAATATCACACTCTTCTTTATCGATAACGGATATTTGAGCTCGGCCAGAACTGGTTCAAACCCTGGGGATGCTAAATTACGGCAAGCAAACTACTACAACGTAGCTGGTGCTACCAGTAAAGCGACTCAAATTGCACGTCATGATTTAGCCGCATCTTATTCCTATATACGTGAACTATCTCCTGTCATAGCCTATTCAGCTGCTTATAACTACCTCAGCGAAATGCTTACGGCTGCTGCGACCGGCGCACGGCTCCAGCAGGAAAATGATAAATCGGCGTCAGTTTATTATAAGGATGCTGGAGAGCTAATCGAAAAGGCAAGGCAAAATCTGTATGTCTCCTATAACGCCATGATATCCCGTTATGGTGGCGAGGCCCGTATACCTGAATCATTCAGCAACTATATGACAACGCTTCCGCAGGTTCATTATGAATCTGAAGGTTCTCTTGATGGCTCGCTCTAACAAGGTAACTTAATATGAGTGAATGGAACGTATATACTGTTGGCAACATTGAATTTATTTATAATATATTCAATTCCGTTGCCATGTTATTGAATGATGGCACTTACGGATCCTTGTTTAGGATTTCAGCACTCATTGGTGTAATTTGTGTCGTGCTTGCTGCTGCTATATCAGCCGGGAAATCATTATCCCTTTCTCATATGTGTGTGGCCGTCGTGATGTATTACCTGTTTTTCAGTGTATCGATGCGCACCAACATTGAAGATGTTACAACGGGTAAGTTTCGTGCTGTTGATAATGTACCAGCGGGATTAGCCGTTGCCGCATCTGTACTGTCTACTGTTGGGTATGCAACTACCGAGAAGATGGAGCAGGCATTTTCTGT
The DNA here is from genome assembly GCF_043945575.1 of Enterobacter cloacae complex sp. 2024EL-00214. Lineage (NCBI taxonomy): Bacteria > Pseudomonadati > Pseudomonadota > Gammaproteobacteria > Enterobacterales > Enterobacteriaceae > Enterobacter > Enterobacter cloacae complex sp. 2024EL-00214. The sequence goes on from NZ_JBIMRC010000022.1 coordinate 4,575, forward strand.
CCCAAGCATGACTGAGTATGGGTCTCTGGATCCCCTTTTCACTCTGGCCACTTTATACGACACATTGAAAACGCCAATGCGCTGGACGGGTCAAACTGGTGCTTACGGTGATCTGGACGCAAGCGTTTCAAACTATGTGAAGAACTGCGTAGGCAACGATATTATTCGTGGGTCTAAAACCTTTGCTTCAATGTATCGCTCTAATCAAGGTGTATCAGGGCTAGCCTCGAACGATTCCTTCCAGCGGGTTGTTATTTACGACAATGTACGTAGCGGCTGGTCTACCAGTACTGAAGAATCTTCAAATGGGGGCTCACTTTATACCTGTTCTGACGCGTACACGAAACTTAAAGGACTCGCTACCCAGAACGCTTCTAGCCTGGACTCAGCTTTTGCCAGCTCTTATACCGCATCCGGGCGCACTTGCGGTGGTGCGCCATGCTCAGGTTCAGGAAAAGCCCAGGAAGTACTGAATTTCTTCAACATAAGTGGCACTGATATTCGTGATTTCCAATTGATGTTGGTCATGTACCCTCATTTCAGGGAACTGCCAATGTACGGACTCGAAAGCTCATTTCGTGGTACTGCTGCTGTAACTCGCGCCCAAACCATGACTCAACAGGCATTCCAATGGTCTTCTTCTGGTTCATCATTCTTGAGCTGGATGGGTTCATTTATGCCGATTTTCCAGGGAATAATATACGCACTCGCACCATTTATGGCCTTCCTTTTCGGTCTGGGTATTATGGGTTTGCGACTGGTGATGAAGTACTTCCTCGTTATCATCTGGACATGGACTTGGCTTCCCCTCGCAGCGGTCGTCAACATGTATGTGTTAAACAGTATCCGTGATACGTCAAGCCAAATTCTTGTCAGTTCGGGTTCTGGCGGACTTAGCTTTGCTCAGCTTTATCAGCTCCTGTTTGAGACTCAAAAAAGTATAGGTCTTGCTGGTAATTTATACGCGATGATCCCGGCCCTGGGTGGATTCATTGTCTGGGGCAGTTCTGTTGCCTTTAACTCTCTTGCAAGCTCAGCAGCAGCACCTTCAGCTGCCGATACTAAAACTCTCGCACCTGATGTCACCAACGCTCCTGCGATAAACAGTCGTGGTTCCGATGTTGAATTTAACCCAACACAAGGAACTATCATGGGTGGGTCTTCTGGCACTCTCCCTGCCATTGACATGAAAAAGGTCGCTACTCACAACCTGTCCAGCGCTAAGCAAGAACTAGATTCAGCATCCAGTTCCTTGACTGCCCAATCTGGAGCAATGATTAGCCAGGTGGCCAGTAACATGAATTCTGGTGGACATTCGCAAGTTTATAGTGACGCTTCCAATGCAGCATTTGCCAGCCTGAGCAGCTCAGATCGTGCCCTTGTCAGTTCTGTGGCTAAAGAACAAGGTATTTCTGATATGCAGGCGCTTGTCTCTATCGCCAAAGGTGATGTGAGTGTCGGTGGCGGTGCGGGAAGTTCAAGTGCTGGTGTTGGTGTTAAAGGTGGAATGTCACGTTCAGAGGCAGAAAGCAGTGGCCTGAGTAATGACAACAGTGCTAAGTACGGTTCTACAGACAGCGCCTCGTCGCACAAAATAGACAGTGCGACCCAGTCACGCATCGTCAATACCGCAGCAAGTGCGATGTACCAGTCCTTATCGCAAGAAGGTGAGAGTTCTCAATCGACTCGTTCTTTTGCTGAGGCAAATCAAAGAATGCAGTCCGCACAAAAGAACTTCCAGGAAGCAAACTCCTTCGTTTCAAGTACCTCAATGGGCCAGACAATGAATGCTGCGCAACTTGCTACAGCCATTGGTCGTAATCATGATGCACAAGCAACATTGACTCAAACCCTCGCGGCGCACCCGGAACTGTCCAGCAAAATCGCCGGTGATGCAGCGAGCCTGACCTCTTTAGGTATGACTCACGAAGACGCGCATACCTTTGCTCAATTCAAAGCAGCCAGTGAACTTGGTGTTGCCGGTGCAGTAGCTGCCAAAGCCGGGTTCATTAACGCTGATTCCAGCCCAGTACTGACGACAACTGCATCTGAGCAATACCGTGGCGTGAGTGGTGGAGCTGAAAGCGCTGGTGGCCGCGCAGTTGCTGGTGCAGCGGACGTTGGCAACTCCGTTAATGCAGTAACAGGCCGATCTTACGGAGCGCTTGGTGAAGCACATGCGTCATCGTCTGATGGTTATGGGCAAGGCCAGGTTAATACTGTCGGGGGACAGAATAGCGGTGCAGTTGAGCAAATTCACAAGGGAAATGAGGGTGAAGTCATGACGAAAGCGGGTAACACCGCCGCAAATGATTTCGAAAACAACCACTATAATCTTGGCGGTATTACTGGCGATTTTAATAAACTCGTTTCTCATGTCAGTAATGCGTTCAAAGAAAGCCCGGTATATGAACAGGTACATGATCAGGCCAGAACCATCGCTGGGGAAATTCCGCTTGGTGGAGATGCAAACCGCGAAGCGGCGCGAGATTCTATTGTGAACTACTACGCCATGACTAAAGCTGGAGCGTCTGAGCAACAACTTTCCCAGGCCCGCAGTGACATGATGGCACGTATTCAACTCGCGACGGGTGGTGAAAATGACAATGGAACGGTTATGGGCGGAAATACTGCTCTTGCCCGTGGTATTGCAGCCCGTATTGATAATGCCGGTTTAGACCGTTCAGCCAATGATGGCTCCATTATTCAACAGGCTACTACTGCACTGAATACCGATCGCCAAACCCACGAATACAACACCGGTGGCATGGCCAACAACCTTGGAGGGATGCATCAGGCATCAAATGGAGGTTCTGCTGTGGGTGATGGCGTCCCTTACGCGATGGGAACCCACAACCAGGGATACGGCGAGGCTGAGACAATGACCGTTAATGCCCAAGGTGCTGAAGGTCATAATGGTTTAAACCAGAACTCAAACTATGGTGGGTCTGAGACAACAAACATTAATACCCAAGGCGCTGGTGGTCATAGTGATTCAAATAACGGAGGTACAATGTTCAGTGATCCGCCACCTGCACGTGCAACCCAGTCGCATCAGGAGTATGTACCTGTGCATCCACGTAATAAAGAGAACAATGGAGGTCATAGTGGTGGAAATGACGACATGATAATTTCATCGAGTAAGTGATTCGCAATAAAGCCCTGCAATCTTGCAGGGCTCTTATGTGGTCACGAACATGTATACGACAGGAAGGCTCAGTAAAGAATAGAGCAGAATATAAAACTCCCACATACGCTCACATTTGCTCTTGAACGTTCTGCCATTTTTTCCACGTCCCCTCTTACCATTTCCACCACCATAATCTGAATCGCTTGGCCCCGATAATGGGATAAGGCCAGTAATACCAAACATGTCCATAAGTACCTCCAGTCGGTAATATTCAAGACGCTGAAAACACCCTCGTTTTGCCGTCCTTCTTTATTGTCTGAAACCAGTCTGTTTAATACGCTGCCTGCTTAATCCTTCATTTTAGTAGCTTCGCATAGAAATGCTGGCTGACGAAATTTAGTTACCGAGATCTCTGATTTCATAATCAGTAACCACGACAAAGGTGATCATAGAATGAAAAACCTTTTCCGCAAAAAATGGTTTTACAGACCACTCTGCACAATAACGATGTTATGTCACCTTGGTGTTGTATCCTACGTGCCGTATGCCTTTTCAGCAACGACCCAGGAAAACGTTACATCTGCCACTAATTTCTATAAAACACTGCCGCAAGTTTCAGCTACGTCAAATGGTACGGTTCAGTATGGAAAAGGCCAGGCCGTTGATTTGAACTCTGCTTATCCAAATCAAGGTTCATCAACTTCACTGGATAGCCTGAAAGGAACCTACGGAGATGACAGCAACACGCTAAAACTGGGCAATACAACCAACGCCAATCTGAAAACCGAAAATTCACTGCGCGGCGAAGCTTACCGAACGCTGGTGGGCTCAACGAAAACTACAGCAAACATTAAACCTGATGATTCCATCTTTGATGGCCATAAAGACTTCCTGGAGAATCAGGATAAGTACATGCAAGATCTTGGTGATTGTTCTATGACCAAGACCATGACGAATAAGGACACCGTCAACCATATCCCTGATTATCGCGAATGTACCCGTACCACAAGTGTCAGCGGCACATTCACCCTCTACCATCCTTACGTTGCCGGTATGCTCTCGCATTATAGTGGCGCGGCGAACATCGGTTCTTGCGGCACTAACTGCATCGAACTCTGGCTCGGGACTGTCGGTGATAACTACTGGGACGGCAACTGCACAATATTTGAACAGGCAATGGCCGTCACTGTCTACAATCCCCAGGCAGTTACCAGCGCCAAGATCATCAGGGCTAAATGGGATGATTACATGCAGATTTATGTCGGTGGTACAGATAGGGGTAGTTTGGTTTGGGCAGGGCCAAAAGGTTTAAACGTCTTCCCGCCAGAGACATCAGGAGCCTGTGAATTAAAAACAAGCTGGGATCAGTCGATTAATGTAGATGTAACAGCACAAATCCGAAATACCCCCCAAAATGGCGTTCTTAATTTCAAAAACCGTGTGTCAGTGACTGGCAGCGGCGAAGGTTATGCTCTCATTTATATTTACTTTGACCCAAACAAAATTATCTCGGATAACGCCTGGACTGTTGATAAACCTGAACAATTCGATACGTTGCTGAAGGCCATCAACGCCGGGTATTGCCAGAATTACACGGTAACCTGCCGCGAGACAGTCATTCCTGATGCAAATGGGTGCGCAACCATAAATGGCGCACGTATCTGCGAAAACCAGCTTGCTAAGCCGCCGATCGGAGGTCTCTCACCTTTCTGTAAGTCTGCAACGGTAGTTTCCAACTGCGGAACCGACGGTGGCGTTAACAATACTTGCAAGCAGTACGATGCAAACACTGCATGTAAATTCATTAAGTCCACTTGCATAACAGGTGCGGAGGGTGACAAAAATGGGTGCTGGCAGGCAACCGAGGTATGGGATTGCGGAACGGATGTCGTTGTACCCAATACCTCCTCCACCGATACCTATACTTGTCCTGGCGCTGTGCAATGCCTTAATGGGTCTTGCCTACAGCCTTCTGCTGAACCAAGCGGCGATTTCAACAAAGCAGTTGCAACTCTTCAGGCCGCAACTTACGCATTGAATGAAATGAAGTGTGGCGATGATACTGACGAAACCAACCGTTCCTGCACTCTTTTTAAAGGTGAGTCTGCACAATGTAAATCGGCGATGGGGGGATGGGTGGATTGTTGTGATCAGCCCGTAGATGTCAGCTGGATTCAGTATTTGCAGTTGTCCTACTACACTCTAAAAATTGCTGATGCTGTCTCTGTAAAAGCCGGTATGTTCGAACAGGGAAAAGGTATTTTTGACATGGGTTCCGAACTTATGACTAATGCCATCGATACAATAACTCGACCAGCTATTTCCGCTTTCAACAGTCTGGTTGGGTCGGCAGGTACTGAAGCGGCTCAGCAAGCTACAGAAGCAGGTTTGTCCGGTTTGATGAATCAGGCTATAGGAGCGCTGACGAAACAAGTTGCTCAATGGACTCTTGATACCTTCGGCCCTGCTGCGACGAATCTGATATTTGAAAGTGCGGCCTCTGGCGGTGGCGCAGCCGTAACATCGTCTGGCCTGGCTACATCTGTTCAATTGTCGTCAACTATTGTTTCGGCAATATCCGTGGTTGGATATGCTTACATGGCGTACCAGATTGCTAATATACTGGTCAACATCATCTGGGCTTGTACTCCTGATGAATTTAAGCTTGCCGTTAAGAAAGAAACAAAATTGGCCGTGCATATATCCAGCTGGTGTGAAACAAAGTTTCTGGGTGTCTGTATCGAGAAACGGTCAAGTTATTGCACGTTTGATTCTCAGATTGGTCGCATCATTCAGGAACAAGGGAGACCAATGTTAGGTATCGGCTGGGGGGATAAAAAGAACCCGGATTGTCGACCACTGACGTTAGAAGAATTTGGACGGATTGATTTTAACAAACTCGATTTGTCAGAGTGGATTGGTTCACTTTACGAGGCGAAACTTTTACCTAAAGCGTCGGAAATAAATCTGGATAAGATAACCGGTAAAGGAAACGTATTGAATATAGATGGATCTCGCCAGAACTCCCTGGAGCGATTCCAGAGCGGTGTTGACAGTATCGATGTTGATGCGGCGAAATCTAGCACAGAGGCTGTTTTGAAAACTCAATAGCTTTGCAGGATAAGAAGCCCCGACTTTATGTCGGGGCTTTTTTTTTACTTTCTGAACAGGTATTGCTTACCGTCACTGAATACCATTGGTTCATGTTCAGGAGAGCCTGGTAAGAACAGAGCCCGCTGAGCACCCAGTTCTTTACTCATTTCTTTAACCAGACCTACGTTAGAGGCTCGTGTTGCATAGAGGTTGAAGCAGTCATTACCGATAATGAATGTCACCTGACCGCTGGTGCTGATAGGTGGTTTCGGCAACGTTGGAGCTATATCAGCATACGATACCCAATCACCGTTCGTCGCTTTCCGACGAACTGCATTTTCAACAGCACCGCCTTTCCCCTCACACATCCCACCAACTTTGTATCCATCCATCCGGGTTAGTGTTTTCCAGAAAATCGCATTGACCTCACGCTCATTATCTTCCTGAGATTTACCGTTCCATGACGCGACACGCACCACGCCATCAACAATAGCAGTAGGCTGTTGGGCCGTTAAAACAGACAGCACAGGGATGAAAGATGTGTGTGTCGCGAAGCCCGCAGCCACATCGGCCACTCCATTACCTCCCAGGTTGGTTACACCTTTTTCACCAGCCTTAACCGGGGTTTTGAGAGGGACAAGCTGCCCATTGGACGCGAAACCGTTATAGATAAGGTATTGATCGCCAGCATCGGTGATCTGACGTAAATCCATCGCTCGGGCAAATTTCAAAGCATCAGATGGATTGCTGTCAACCGGCATAGCTGGTGGTTGAGAAGCCGCGCAACCAACTAACATCAGCGATACCAAAGCAAGACCAGAGATTTTCTTCATTTTATTTTCCTTGGGACACCAGTAGGTTTGTTATTCAATACTAACCCGACTCATTCACGTGACGAAGTATCCAGGCAATAAAAAAGCCCGTTAAAACGGGCTTTTTTATGAAATTTAACTTAGTCACTTACGAGCTTTCATTTTCAGCTTCTGTATCAGAGCAGAACGGACAAATATGTTTTTTCCGTGGACGGTCACAACTCTGCGGTGAAATAAATGAAAGATCGCAACGGTAACACCTTACCATACGTATTTCTTCAGCTCGAAAATCACGAGCAAGAGTCCAGGCCTCGTTGGCATCAATCATCATTTTCGAGGCTTCTTCCGGGCGGAATTTAAGGTTTAGTTCCCGGTAGATTTCGAACGCACTCACCACATCAACGATGTTGTCACTGTTGTTTGGGTCTTTCGAACGACGCAGATAGATGCTCATAAAATTGGTTGCCTCAACCTTTTTATGTGTCGTATTGAGCAGCGTCTCTGAATGTTTAAGTCGTCCGATTGATACATCACTCAGATGGAACTCTTTTCGCAAAAAATCAATAACACGGTCACTTGCATTAAGCGAATGCACAATGATCTTTCTACGAAATACTAATTTTACCATTTTCTGTGTTAAAGCAAATTTATCTTCATCCCGGACAAGAGCAGCCTTCATAATCAATTACTCCAATGAGAATAGCGCGACTGTAAGTAACCTGTTAATTCTAAGGTTGGGTTGGGGGCTCCAATAACTGTACTGAAGTCACAATCTACTAAATCGGCAAATGGACGAATAGGTTTAAAATATATTTTGCCGGTTATGATTGCATCGATTGTTTGTGCATCATCCATACGTTCGACAAGCTGTACGGTTTTTTCATTATCAAACCAGTAGAACGTTTGGGCAACAGTCCCCGTATTAATGAAAACACGAACACTGAATACCAGCAGGGCAAGCCGTAGGATGTATGAGTCATGACGAACGAATTTTTCTACCTCAGTAGATATCTTGCGCTCGGGATCATGACAGATATTAAAGATGGGCAAGTCATACTTCTCCATCGATAAAGCGAGCTTGGCCTGATTAGATTTCTCTATCAAAAATTCCCGGTCTCCTTCTGCTAACTCAAAAGGGCTTTTATACAACGATTGCGCACGGGTAATAATTGAGATGGCAGTCTGTAGAAAATACAAATTTTGATTAATCATTTTCGATAAGCCTCTTCCATACGCGTAATACGCGCTGACCATATTCACGAGCCTTGCCTTCCAACTTAGGGTTTTGAGTGTTGTATCCACCTATCGCCAGTTCTATATCGCCAGGGTTAGCTTTGATGGCTGCACACAAAGTCTTTGCCCCGATTCGGATGTTTGTATCGACATCCAGGAGTTCTTCAGGATGGTTAACATACTGTCCGTTCCAACGAAAATTAATTTGAACGATTCCAATATCTGTTACCGGAGTGGCTGAGAGATAGCGGGCTAGCGCTCTCTTTGCATCTTCATAACTTGTCGGGTAATACGACCCATAAACATAGTTGTTCAATGCCCAGGGGCTGGGAACAACATACCCCTTGGTTCCTGCATTATTTTTACTCTCGGTGAGTGCCACCGCGTAGAGAAGGTACGGATCGAGGCCACACTCTTTCTGGGAATGCTTTTCCCAAGAAGTGCCACGAAGATCTACAAGCCTGGCGTTCGTACTCGTGCAGTAAGCAGCACATAGTAAAGCGAGCACCAAACTCTTCGTTGCTATCTGCATTTCCCCTCCCCACAAACCCTACAACGGCATCAACTTATGCGAACACGCCTTGGTGTAACCTTTTCATTAACGCCGCTATCTTGATTGTCGCCTGTCTCCCCAACGCCCGATTTATCTCCAGGATTGGGATCCGGTATTTTTCCAGCAATCTCAGGCTTACTGGTAAGGTTCGCCGTCGATAACTGGTCATCTTTAACTTCGAACTCTTGAATATCACTGCCCACACAAAATGGCGGGCCTGTATTGACTATATCGTTGCTAACCACGTGACGAAATTTTGGTTCAGTGTCCTCATTTACTTTGGGTAAGTGGCCGTCTCTCTGACTAGTCATCAGACCAGTCTCATTTTCTGTATTCGGCCCACGGACTGATTTCTTCTGTTCTGATTTACGTTTTTTTGAAGTCTCACGGACGATACCGGGTATAAAACTGTCACCTGCTAGCAATGCTCGGTTTGCCAGCGCCAATAGTGAACTGCTGCGCTGGCCAGACTGTTTTGATTCCAGATAATTAATCAGCTCTGGAAACAGTATTGGATTAATCGTCACTCGAACTTGCATGAAACCCCCTTTGCTCAATCATCGCCGTAAAGCATCAAGTCAACGCCATAGTTCCAGAAACCAATGGCATTACTGGCAACAGGCAACGGGCTCGATACGATCCTGGCTCGGGGGAATTCTTCTCGTATGGTCTGTTCGTAGAACCTTGTCCCACCACCGGCAGCTGCAATGATATGGACTGGCCCGAGAACCCTTGTCGATTTTCGCAACTCTTTGACTACATCACTGGCGATGGAGGGAATAGCTTCTTCAAGCAGAGGACGTAGGGAAATGTGGCGGAACCCATTAAAGAAAGACTGCTCATTGTTACGGAGAGCGATTTCAATAATTTCTGGTAGATCATCAATTCGCTCTTCCGGGTTATCGGCATTAAGGCGGTTCACAATGCTTTCGATAATTGCACTGGTTGCTTTTAATGATGAACCTGAAGAGCCTGATACCCTGCTTCCGCTCTTAAAGGCGATGTAGTCCATCGAGAAGAAGCCAGGGTCAACCACGAGAATGGTCGACTTCTCTAATTCTTCCTGACTGATAAGGCCCGGTCTGTTAACGATGTCATTGATGACACCAACGCCCTGCTGAAGAACGAGGCATTTTTTAACAGTCACTGTTTTTCCTGGCGCAATAGTAAACGTACCGGTGAGCCTCGCAGTCAGTTTCGCGCGTTCACTTTCATTAGCAAGACGGACAGGTAAACCAGTTACTACCAGGTCGATTTCATTGCCTGCTTTAGCAGTGATTTTATCCAGTGAGGCCAGATATAGTGCCAGGTACATTTCTGTCATGTGGTAACGGTCATGCAGCTCACGCGCATCGGGGCGTTCGGTAAAAGCCCGCCATTCTTTACCTCCTGGGTACACCAACACTTCATGTTCGCAGCTACGCTTTACCAGCCGCACATCATCTACTGGCTCATTCGTAGCGTAGGCCGGATAAATACTGACTGTGGGTTTGTCATCCGCTGAATCCCCTACAGCAATTTTTACATTGCTGTATCCAATATCAATTCCGCAGACAACCAATTTGTCATTGCTCATTCGTTAACCCTGCAAGTTAAAAATGAATTACTGCCACTCCGATAACATTTGAGCGCCAAAAAGGGGTTCGCACTAACGTAAAGAAAGGTGGCCTCCCTCTGTCAACGTCGGGAATTAACCGTTAACAAGTTGTAACATGGTATTCAAACGATCATCGATTACCATTTTTTTTATCGGCAAAACGTCCCCATTTTTGACATTAATAATGGCTAGATACGGACGTTTAAAATGTCAGATATGTACATAAATGCTGCATGAAACTGGACGTCATATATGGCTAAATCCGGCCCTAAAAACCTTAACCCCTAACCTAAATCAGACTGAGGAAATTAGGTGGTAATGTATGAGGGCAACACATTTAGATTGGCTTTCCGCCTGGGGATTTCGCGGAGTATATATACTAAAAACACATGCTTCGGTGAGGTGAATTAAGGTATGTTGTGGCGATTACTCAAGGGTACACTTCGTGAAAATTTTACTTAAGCACAAGTTATAATTTCACTTAAATATGCATATCTCCCCTTCACTTCCCCCCCAAAAAAACTCTCTCAAACTAGTATATATACCTACAAAATGTGACATAAATCACTATGAAGTTACTGTGATTTAGGATTGATCCTGAAGACGGAGGGAGGTGATGGAAGTTTCAGCTGCGTTTGCCATTGTATTCTCCAGAAAGGTAACAAAAAGTGGAAAAGCCAGAAACATAAGTTTCTGCCATATCATATAGCGACTCTACATAATCGTTTACTAAGAGGTTTGTGCAGCGGTGGGCGTCATCCCGTTAATCGCCTCTACATTAGGGGAAGTAAGTTTCCATTATATTCCCCAGAAACCTATTAAAAATCAGAAATGCCCAGAAACGTAGTTTTCTGCCATATCATATAGAGATTGGCAAACTGCTTGATTAAAATAAAATGGCTTGATAAAAGTACCCGTACAGATAGATATTAATAGCTCAATCACCAGATTGCCATTGTATTCTCCAGAAACATGCAAAAAATGAGAACACCCAGAAAGATACTTAACTGGAGAATCAATCTTTCCTGTTTTGGAACTGAAAACTAAAAATCGAACCTGAAAAGGAGTTTTCTCTTTCTCCAGAAACATAGAGTTCTGGCGTAATAATAGAGATTCTCTTTTTTGGGGTTAAGTCCTAATCAAAAAACATCGAGGTGGTTTTATGCAACTCGTCGGGTACATCAATGATCTGGAAAAGGCTCGTGATGCGGTTGATTCAGCCGCAGAACTTCTGTTTAACGAGGCCAATAGTCTTCGGGAGGAATACTGGGACAAAGCTATTGCTGATGACGAGAAGGCACGGTACAGCTTTAACGTAACCAGGCAAGGAACAACTATCAGGATCCGCTGGGCCAGATTGACACCTTTGCGCAAAGCTGGTGGAGGCATTGATCGTGTCGTTCCCAAATACCTACCTCTCAACAAAGGCGAATCATATCCACCAGCGAAATTTAAGGATGCAAGCCAGCGAGAACTTGCGCTTATCGAACTGTATGAAGGTCAGCTTATTTGGTTGCGTGATGAGTTACGAAAAAACCGTGCAATTCGGCAGGCACTTTCACTTCGAATAACTCACCTAAGAAAACAGCTTTAGAAATACAAACCGCTCTGGAGTAAACATAACGGATATACATGAATACCAGGCGATGACCTGGTATTTTTGTTAGTGAGCCTTCAGGCGATCTGTTAGTGAGCCTTCAGGCGATAGCGGACTTATCGCGGCGGAAATGAATCAGGATGATCGCAATATGATCGCGAGTGTTTTCGCCCGGGTATGATCGGGTGGGAATGCAGCGGACTATTTCGCGGGCGCGAATATGGAAGGTAAACAAAGCGGAAGCGATAGCGTCGGTTTTCTCTATTTTTACATCGGGAGGTTGAGCATGGTAATAATCAAACCGCACGATGTCGGAGGAAAGATGAATTTCCTCCGGGGGTTTTTATGGGCAACCGGAGGTTGCCCTGGTTTTAATCGCCGGGGAAAACCAAAAGTGAATAACCAACATGGTTTTCCTCCGGGGGTTTTTGTCGCGGCGAGTACCGCTTAGAAATTGTGATCGGCTATCGAAACGGACAATATGAAGTCGATACCCTCGTTCGGAATAACTTCCCTCCCGATACACGCGTAAACAAAACGAAACCATTAACAAATTATCGCTCAGATTATCAAAGTGGATCATCTCCGTCTCATACCAGCCAAATTCCCTTGTAAACCGATCTGTATTCGCAAAAGGATCCGTTATTGGGATAAAACCACGCCAGAATCGCCTCAGAACGATTCTGAGCTTATCCCCCTGGTATTTTCACGATCGGATTGATTAAAACGCGCCTGAGCGTTTTGAGCGCGTTTTGTAGATCGACATATCTGTAAATTTCCTGAGTATGGTTTGGCTATGCCCTGATTTTGTTCCGAACGGGGAAGCCGTTATGATTAGGTCTGAATGTAAAGCACTTGTAGAGGTGATGCGGTATGAGTCACGAGCGCATTGAGGTTTTTGGTGATGGAGGCAGCTGGATAGCCGAAAGGCTTAAGTCATTCAGGTTAACGATCTTGGGTCAAAGTGAGTCGTTGTCTATCGTCAGGAACCCGACTGACAATTCTGCCTGGGTGACTCACGATGATACCGGCCTTGTTTTATGTCCCCTCCATGTTGATGGTTCGTTGGCCCCGGATATCGCTGAAGCTACTGAGACGGTGGAGAAATACATCTCCCGAGTGAGCCCTGCGGGAATATCAGCACGGATAAAGCAAGCCCGTAACCACCTGGATAGAATTGCCGCACCGGTAGACTCACGTTCTGCGGCAGCACTGTTAAGACGTGGCGGAATCCCGATTCTCTCACTGCGAACCACGGAATATCTGAAGTGGTACGAGTTGTTAGCGAGACTGGCGAAAGGTCAGGCTCTGTCACCATCCATCTGGGTGGATAACTACCTTGCCGGTGATACACCAGAAAGTGCATGGGCTAATGGACGCGGACTCTATGAGTTAATCAACAATGGGAATATGACATCAGCCAATACGATTTTCCCGGTCTGGTATTCTGTAGCTCTCGCACTGGGAAGATTCACAACAGAAGAACTACCTGTGATGAACGCCTGGCCGAGCTATTGTGATGGAACCCGTGTGGAGAGTTTTATCCAGTTGTATCGTGATTAATTCTTATTCATATGTCATATGATTAACGCTAAAGAAGATCTGCGGTAAGTCTGGCCGTTACCCGGAACCCCGGGACAGACCGAAACTTGCTTTCGGGTTGTCTCGGGGTTGGCCGAGCGAAGCGCTGGCAAGCACCACACCTATTTTGAGGAGAAGCCAATGTTAATTTCGTATAAGAGCAAATTGAAATTAGGATCTATCGCACTATGTTCATTTGGTGTAGGTATGGGCGTTATGCTATCAAAAACCGTTCCACTATCTTTAAGCGCTGTAGTAGTACTCGCCTTTTTCTGGTTACTCTCAATCATTTGTTTAGGGGTTGCTGCTTTCTTTTGTTCCGATTGAAATTGTGTAGTTCATACAGTACCCCGAATAATCCCCGCCTTTGTCAGTAGATAACCGTGAGGCAGACCGAAACTTGTTTTCGGGCTGTCGAGGGGTTGGCCGAGCGAAGCGCTGGCAAGTACAGACCATATTGTTCCCCCTGCATTTCTCATCGCTAAATTCTTTCTTGAAATATCGTCAGATTCCCTGTTTGTCACCCACCAGCCTCATGTTGTTATTGACCTAACTGCCATTCAATGGGAAGCAACAATGTTTAATTTAATCGCGAAGGCTAAAGAAGCAGGTTATCAATTCTGGATCAGTGCCTCCAAGGTACTGACAGTTACTACCGGAACCGAGATGGGGCTGACGATTATTAAAACTGTAACTGATATTAACCCTTGCTTGCTGGTGGCGGAGTTAATGAACCTTGGGATCACGTTATCCACAGATAATAATTATTTCTGCTGGTTGGATAGCGAAGGTGTCCTTTGGGCCGTTGACCGCCACCATCTCTATCGAGGAAATACAGGGGAGCATGGGGTAAACTGGGATGTCGTCTATCATCACGGCATGGTAATTAATACCCCTGAGCAGGCATCCATCCTTTTCAAAATTCCCCACATTGGGCGCTTTACTGCCACTGTAATGTATAGCGCTGGCTATACACCCGACTGGGCTCTTCCAGCCTTTGTTGATTTTTCTGGTGAACCGGATCATGAAACAATACTGTCGTGGTTATCCGAGGTAGGCATTCGTAATGCAGGAATGCATCTCGAAGATATTGAGTTTCTTTCTGTTGAAGAAAATCCCGACGCTTATATCTCTCTTTAATGAGGTCTCTGTATGTCAAACGTTAAACCTTATTCCTGGGTAGTTCGCTTCGATGTTGCTCCTCAGTGGGTAGCTGACGGCTTTATCATGACAGATACCACAGCTCTCGAAATGCTATCTGATGTTATCAACTATGCAAACGATCACGAACTTGCCGCATTGGTTATTTCAGCACCCGATGCAGAAAGAATTTCCGAGGAGCAAGGCTATTTGGCTTCTAACAATGCGGAGCTAATGCGTCAGGTGCTAATCGGCTCACCGCAGGCATATGCTAAAGCATCTGTGGCAAATACCCTGCTAAAGGCTATAACCGCACTTGAGCAAACGCAGGATAATAAGCAGGTCGTTAAAGAACTGCATTCCAGCCTCGCTTTACTGACGGGCAATAAGCCTATTTCGGACATTATCTGGTTTCCAACCCCAGAATAATTCTTTCATAAAGAGCTTAAATCTTTAGCTCATTTATTTATGGATTTTCTATTCGTCAGCCACCCAGCGTGTGTTTAACTGAAGTTAGTAAACAAAACGAAAAACATACGCGGGGTGATTTATGAATACTGCAATTCATCAAGTACGAAATAACGTTCGTCGCACTACATCTGCACGTCCTGTTTGTTATCCAGTTCGCCCGCAGACAGAGAAAGAACTTTTTTCTGTAGGCCGCAGCCTCTGGTATCGCTACACCACTTCATTTGGCCCGTGCCGTGAAGTTCACCATCATCATGTGCAGCAGCTTGCACACCTGGTGGGTAAATCTGTTGGCTATGTTGAACATGCCATTAATCATTACCTCACGCATTGAACGAGGCGGCTTAATATGTCTACTCAAATCTATTGTGCGGTGCTTCGCCATTTCATGATGATGGCTGCATCCTCCCAGCACTCATTGATTGTGCTGAAGCAATTATATAACGCAGAGATTTCATCGAAAGCTCACCTGGCCGGTCTCTCCGTGTCCGAAGCTGAAGCGCTCCTGGCTCTACCATCCACCAGCTGGCGCAAACGCGATGATGTAATTCATGAGCTGAACATTCGCCTTAAGCAACTCACTAGCGTAGCCACACCGCCAGCTCAACAAGTCGCAAACTGAAGGAGTCTATAACATGCTGCCATTTCTCATTTTGCTGTTCTGCTCATCGCCTGAGACGGCGCGAATGATCCTAATCTACGCTACCGATGAATCTGCGGCCCGCCTCCAGGCGCTTGAAGATTTCGCACGTCTGAATGATTCGGGTTTTGCTGCTTCCGCCCAAACCCCATATGAGTGGGAGAATCCTCACGGTGACCAGCTCTTTATTGAGTCGGTATACCCGGTTCCATCCGGCGATTTATCTGCTATCCGCCGTATGCTCGGGGATGACGATGCCCCATATACCGACAAGCACCTTATTGCCGGTTTACTGGAGGACAGCCGACGTATCCAGATGATTGAACCGAATGCCGGTACTCTTTCTCGTATTGCTCAGGCAGAGCAGTACCTTCAGTAGACTTGTGTTCCGACCGCCCACCAGCAGGTGGGCTTCGGGCTAATTTCCTGTACGAGGTATGTATGCAAGGTACACCACGCTGGTGGCAGAACGGTCGTCGGGTGCAGGCCGTTCTCGCAGAGAATCAGACCGCAGATGTAAGGCTCAATATCGGCCCAGAAAATGACTTCTGGTTTACTGATGATGGTAATAATCCTGTTGCTGTGCTTAGGGTTATCGGCCCGGTCTGTCCACTGGATCCGCTAAAATTCACCTCCAGTATCACTGATGTCCTTCCTGAAGATGTCCATAGCTATAAAAAAGCCCTTCAGGAACACCAGATGATAAACCGGCCTGTCTCGTTCTATCTTGCACTTGCCGATGCCTGGTTGCTTGTTAACGAACAGCAGCCGGTTTACCAGTTCCGCATCCGAAACCAGTACAACGGCATGACTACTGAATGGAATTCCGTTGCCCGGGACAAAGTCATTGAAGTGATTAAGATGCAGCCGGAAACCGCTGAATTCCGGGTTCTCGTCCCATCGGCTCCTGAGCCTGCTGCGAATGCCCGGCAGTTGATCTCAGAAATTGAAGGTCTGCGTGAAGCTATTGGGAAACTCTACCCGGCAAATACTGATGTACGTCGTATTGCCAGAAACAGCGGCTGGATGCATGTATACGACGACACCAATGCCAAAATGAACTTTGCAGACAATGCCAGAAATACCCCTTATCTCGATGCCTTTGTGACTCAACTGCATCTCTTCCTCACAGATGATCGAGAGTAGATGTAAAACCTCCCTGAATCTTTCTGCTCTAACCAGCGCTGTCATATAGCATTTTTTTGACGGCGCTGCCGGTTGCGCTTTTATCAAACATGGTAAATACATTGTTTCATGCTGTCTGGCTCCCGGGCGCGGAGTTATCGTTGATGGAACCAAGTTGAGATATTCGAAATGAAAAGACCAACGGCACATAAAAATGACCGTCTGCCGGTGCGAAGATCTAACCCTACAACGCCTCAAGCAAGAGAGCGCGTTATTGCCGGGCTGGTGGCCTCAGCTACATCTGACTTCGTCTACCTCGTTCAGTGGCTGAAATCAGGAAAGCAGAACGGTGACCCTCTACAGCTATCCAGATGGGATAGCCTGAGAAATGCAATAAGCCACCTTGAGACGCTTGATGCTGGTGTACAACCTGACTGGCGCAAAGTCCTCACCCTGGTGTCGCGGGAAATTCATACCAGCCATAATGTCCAGGCGGTTGTTACTCCTCCGTCTAAAATCGCCGGTGGTATACTCAGCAACCTTAACGACATCAGCCAGAAGATAGCGACCGGGCTTGCTTCCCCTGACATGCTCGGCAGGCTCGATTATATGCTTCAGTTGACCGCAGGCCTGGCAGGTGGTGATGATCTGGCGCAAAGCATCCGTAAGGTTTCAGACAGTGCAGAAAAAGCCCTACGTGGTTATGACAAGCCGCAGGCAAAGGCCAAAACGCCTAAACCGGCCCCACCAGCTCCTGCATTCCGGGATGATCAGACGTTCAGGCAAGAGTGTGCGCCACTGATTGGGGTTGATGACCTCTTTGTTCTGGCTAATTGCCTTATTGCGATGTCCGCCCGCCTGGGCCGTTCTCCTGTCAGCCTAGCGAAACGCGCAGCGGGTTTAAAAGGTGTGATTAAACCCGATATGCTGGCTGACCTGCTGGAGCTCTTACAGCAGGACGTGGATCTGACCGCCCTGGCCCCGCCACCCAGGGTTAAAGACGATAATAGCCGCAGTGATGGAGGTAAGCTCGTCGGTTTAACCGGGGTCGTCGAAGGTGGCGCGTCAATCGGTGCTGAAGCGCAGCGTATCATCACCGCAGAACTGAAGAAGCACTCGCCGCTCACTTCGGCGCAGCGCGTATCTTTCGATACCGCCCGTGCGGGTCTGGCGCTGGAGAGCGATACATTCCGGGTTATTGAAGAGATCAGACGTATTGCAGCATCACTCAACTGGAGACCGCTGGCTGTCGCGGCCCATGCCGCGCATAAATCGCCTGGTATCCGCCCGGAGATTGCCGGGGATGTGATCACGTTGCTGGCGCAGGATGAGGCCTTAACCACCAGCAAGCCTAGCCGTTAAGTACCTGCCGCGCTGACTACAGCTTACCTCGCGATATTGCACCAGCAGCTCAGAAATAATACCGGTATAAACGTCCGCGTTTTGCCGGTATTTTAATTCGCCCTATTTTTAGAATTAGCGATAATAGCGTTGCTTATTACGTATTTTTACACTCAGAAACCTTCGTCACATGAATAGGGTATGGTTCACTGAATAGACAAAGACGTTAAATCTGGTCAGCTACAGAAAGGAGGATTTATGTAAATGCTCTCGTTACGTTCAAACTCTTAAAAAACTGCCGCGCCTGCCTATATAAGCCAGGCTGTAGACCTGAAGTCTACAAATTTAGCGTTACTGACAATTCACAATCCAGTGAACCGGCCCACACTAAGGAGGTTATATGCGAACGCGTAACTTTAAATCTGAGTCTATGTAATCTGATCAGCTGGCGCTGCCGAGAATGGCGGACTCCGCTACCCCGGTGATAGACCGGGGTAGCAGGAAGAAAGAGTAACGATTTACCGGTTTTAAAACCAAATTTTCGTCAAATGGGATACAAGCGCCCAAGGCCGGTTCCCGTCTGACAGACCGAAGTTGTGATGTGTGCATCGCCCCCCTGGAAGTTGTTTTATTGAATTGCTGTGTGTAGTTTTGCGGGGATAATACCCCGCTTTTTTTTTGCTTATTCTTCTTCGTCACCCCACCTTCCTGTGCCATCATACGTATAGAAAATAACTTTTCACTTCTGACCCTTTTTCAGTTGAAGTCTTATGATTTGATATTCCGCTAATACACACACATTAAGGAATGAAAATGAGCAACGATATTCATAACAAAATTGCTGATGCTTTAGCTTCTGTTGGTTTAAAACTTTCCGATGGATATACCCGGGCCGCACTCTTACTGAAGATGAAAGGTTCAGTTAGTCTCAATTTTGCTGTTGATGGCAAACCTGTCACTGTCACTCTCCATATGACTGAATCGGGTGATGTTACTGCTACCACTGATTATGACGATTCAACCGCTACTGCCGCAGCAGCAGCCGCAGCCACTACAACGCCAACACAAGAGTCGGTGGAAAAACCAGCAGAAGAGTCGGTGGAAGAGCCAGAAAAAAGTAATACACGAAAAGGCCCAAGGCCTAAGTAATAACTGCGCTGGAACTACATGTTGGCATAATTATAAATATCAAAACTGGCGGGGTTAAATCCCCGCTTTTTTATGCCCGATTTCCTTCGTCACCTGAATACCCCGTGAGACTATAAGTAAACAAAACGAACAACACGGGGCAACGCCATGACCACCAGCAAAGAGAAAAATGTATTCTACGTTCACTACTATGAATCCGACTCCAGTGGTGGCGAACTGCCACTGATGCGCATTGAAGCGGAGAACGAAGATGAAGCCAACCTGATCTGTCTTCGCAACCTCGCGGATGTTTATGACGTTGATCATGACGACATCAGTCTTGAAGACGGCTTCGAAGTGAACGGCAATAGCGTTTATCTGCAAGGTATCTACCCGGCGACCTCAGAGCAGGCACTGGTAGTTGATGCGGTATTTAATATGACTTCTGTAGAACCAGTCGCTGAGGCTGTGACCGGCACGGCGGAATCCGCCTGCGGTATCAGCCTGGTCTCTGATAAGGTCTGGCTGGAAAGCTGGTTCGACCTCGAAGACAAATTTGCTGATCAGATGGCCCACGTCGCTGAAGATGACAAGTCTGATACACGCTTCTTGCTCTACCGTGACCAGGTCATCGATGTGCGTGAATGCGAGACATCTTCTGTCCCAGGCTGGGATCTCCAGTTCGGCTTGAGCGGCGGTACGCAGATGCTATTCATTCGCCTTTCTGATGATGGCGATCACGTTGCACTGGGTCTCGAATAACTGCTGCCTGCGCCCGGGCTTGTTTGCCCGGGTTGCTCCCCTCCCCTGAATCAAACCGAGTATCATGACATCATTCTGAGGAGTACCAGACGATGAGCGAAGTAAAGCACTTCAGCATCACGAAAACCGTTGATTTTTACATCAATGAAGCATCCCCGGAAATTATTGCGGGCCGCAGGATCTATCTGGAAACCGTATTGATTCCTCGCCTTCGTACCGGCCTTGCCGTGCTCAATAAGATGGGCCTGACCGAGCGTGAAGATATGGAGCTGCGCGATGTGTACCAGCGTGGCGTGGAATTTTTTGACAAATTGTTCGATGGCCCTGTCCCGCAGGCCAATACCACCACCAGCCACTAATCCGCAAATTTTGTCCTTTTTTTACCCGGCTCTGACTTCGTCACCCGGGTAACCAGTGATTTAATAAGTAAACAAAACGAACATACCAATAATCACTGGGGATGCACCATGTTTAAAAGTCTGTCTGAATTGATGACCAGCGTTGGCAAGACTGATGCGCATAAAGTCTCGATAGTCCAGGTTAAAACCGGTGTCACCTCGTGGGGCCGCAAAAACCAGTCATCCCGGCCTACGGCTGAATACCAGATCTGGATGGATACTCCTGACAACGACAGTCGTATCGTCCTGAAGCTGAATTTCGTGCTGAGTTCCCGCCGTAACCAGCCTGAGAAGAATGCGCCCCTGAATATTGAAATCAGCCAGTACGCTAACTGGGATACGGTGAAACGCGCCTGGGCGGAATGCGCTCCTGAACGCTATATGCGGCTGGAGAATGAAACGACAGATGAGTTTATGTCCACCAGCGGGGTCTGGGAAGAAGCATCCGTCATCACCAATGACATGCAGCCGGATTACCGCTACTTCTATCCAGGCACGTCCTATTACGTGGCAAACGACAGCTACTGAAGCCAGAAAACACACCATATAACCGAGGATCTACCATGACCGACGCTATCCAGACTGCCCCTGAAAGCTTCAGCCTTTCTTCCCTGACCGACCTGTATCGCACAGTGCAGGCAACCGAGTCCCACGCTCTTTCAATGATGCGTGTCCAGAGGGGGATCACCTCCTGGGGGAGCCGTCGTATAACTGACCGCCGAACTGAGGGGTTCACCGTCTTTCTGGATGCGCCGGATAACGCCAGCCGTATTACTGTTAAAACGGAGTTCGTGCTGAATGCAGCAAAGACCGGCCCTGATACGTCTAATGATCTGGTGGTGGAAGCGCGTGAACATTCAGGCTGGGATGAGAGCCGGAATTGTTTCACTGTTACCCGCGAGATCGGCGAACTGCGGGTTAATGCTGGTGGTGAAAATCATGCTGCTACACTTCGTCAGCTGTGGAAGCTGCTTCACGCGCAGGCAAAAGCCTACCAGTCCAGAAATACTGCCGGTAACGCCACCTGGCTTATGTTCTGATAAGCCCCGGGCATGGTAATGTGCGTCACGACATTACGCCGTGGCGCACTACGTTCGTTTAGAAGGAAATGAAGATGAAAATAAGCCAGCTGGAAGTCGGGATGAGTGTCTGGTCGGTTAGCCGGGTAAATATGGGCAACACCACACTTAAAACAGTTGTCGTCCACCCGGTCGTGATTGTCGAAGTCCATGATAACCACGTCATAGCCACCTGGAATGGTAACGCCCCGCGTCGTTTCGGTGAGTCCGTCGTTAAGGGCTGGAAGAAAGAAAAGCCGTTGCTGATCCGTGAAGGTTTCGGGCAAATGCGCCTGGCTACCAGGGAAGAGAAAGCGCTGGCTGGTAAGTAACCCCCTTCGTGACCTGTATGACCCGTGGTGTAATGGCTCCGACAACCTGGCAGTTTTCGCAACGCAACACTCTGCCGCAAATCACCCTCCACGGGGCCAGACAGGGAATACACGATGACCGATGCCATTCTCTCTGAAGAGCTGTACTTCAAATACCTCAACACCTACGAACGCGAAAGCAGGTTTCGCATTGACTCTTTTCGCTTTGATGGCGAGCCTCAGTGGACAACCAAATTCGGTCAAGCTCGCATCCGCCCTTCTCAGGTACGTGTACTGCTCTGCCGCTGCGGGGCAAACAACTGGAAAGACGATGGCAGGTTCGCCAATGAGTACTGCTGCGACAGCTGCGGACAGTTCGTGGAGGTGCTACAGCATAACGACCGTTGATTCGCGTCCCGGGGCCGGAGCTGATGGCTCACTGATAAACCATTTCAGACCGACATATTCATTCTGATAATACCCGACGTATCGCCTTCGTCACCTGCCGGGCCCGTGTTGTACTGGTATCAGTACAACATAAAACGAGATCACGGGGCGCATCATGCAGACACTGACCGACGTATTCAGCGATAAGGCGAATAAAGCCTTTCATTCGATTTTCGCCGATTTCCTGCCCACCAGCGCGGATGGGGTAATCACCTTTACGGTTCGCGGCTATGGCGGAAAAACTGCCTGCATGACCGTCCCCTCTGGAACCCCGGTTTTCGTCTTTGGCACTGAAGAGCTCGCCGACTTCCATCGCTCCGCCGTGGCGGGTGAATTCTACATCGTTGATCACGGTGGTTTCCGCACCCTGAATCAACAGGTAGAACGTGGCCGCGTCCCAGTCATCTACGACATCCTCTGAAGGGATCCGATTATGGCAATCGACACAGTTTACCGCCTGCGGCTCGATTTCGACGTGTATAACGGCGATGTCATCGACACCAAAGAGCAGGAAGACAAAGACCAGATCTCCATTGCGAAAATCACCCAATTTATCTTCGATGCCTCCGTTCGGCTCAAGCTTGATGCCTGCGAAACCAGCGATGGCGGGCCAGCACATGGGCCTTACTGTGTTCTTGAGCACTGCAACCGAGCTGTACTGGAACAGGCCGAAACTGAAATTAAACGCTATGTGAGACGCTTTAAAGGCCATTCACTGGAAGACTGATGAACCCGGTACATCCACCAGCATGAGGATGTACCTGACTTCGATAGCCGCTGCCGGGCTGTGCCTCCTGAGCAGCAGAGGACAAGGTACGGATATGCCAGACAATAAACCCCGGATGACTGCCGCTGAAATGACTGAGCGAGCCTATCACTTCTTCCTGGACGCAAAGGGTCTGTCCCCTCGTGCCGGGCAGGTAGACATGATGGCGTTTTGCAGCGCAGTCGTTAACGCTACCCCCGCTGAGGAGCAGTATCGCGTCGGGGTTATTGAGGCCGGTACGGGGACAGGGAAAACACTCGGGTATTGTCTGCCGCTGATCCCCCTGGCGATGGAAAAGCATAAGACGCTGATCATCTCCACGGCAACCGTTGCGCTTCAGGAACAAATCATCTCCAAGGATCTGCCAGAAATACAGGCGAGAGCGGGCCTGAGCTTCTCCTATGCGATGGCGAAGGGCCGTAGCCGTTACTTCTGCCAGATGCGCTGTGACGTTCATATGGAAAGCGAGATGAATGCCTATGGCTACATCCGCGATGATGTGGAGGATATCAGCAAGGCCTTTGCTGGTGGTCACTGGACAGGAGAGCGTGATTCCTATCCTGATGAGATCAATGAGGCGGTATGGGGTCGGGTCAATGCTATTGGCAGTCAGTGCCCTAAAAAGCGTTGCCCACATTATCACCGTTGTCCGTTCTTCCTCGCCCGCGCCCTGCTGGAGTCGGTGGATGTGGTTATCGCCAACCATGACATCGTATTGTCTGACCTGTCACTGGGAGGCGGTATTATCCTTCCCCCGCAGGAAGAGTCCATTTATGTGTTCGACGAAGGTCACCACGTTCCGCAGAAAGCAATTAACCACTTTGCGACCTCCGCCTCTCTCGATGCCAGCAGGCATTTCATGAGCGAAATCTTCGACATGGTAATGACCATGCCAGAGTCCTACGGCGGGACTATGGAAAAGCACGTGCAGCAGCTGGTGGAGCTTGCGGGCCATGCCGGTGATGAGCTCGGTGAGCTGCGGGGGACACTTTTACGCTCCCTGAACTGGCGAAACGATCACGAAATGCCAAATGGCACGGAATCGGACATCTATCGCTTCCCGGAAGGTTTCGTTCCTGAAGATATTGCGGCCCTGTTTAAGCCTGGGTTAAAGACAGTAAACGAGATGCAGAATATCGTTGTGAAAATGACGGCGATTGTAGATGAGGCCGGGCGGGATATCAGCGAGGAAGAACTGGCCCTTCAAAAGATGGCTGTCGGCGAGCTGGCAAATCGCCTGGCGGGTATGCATCAGGCTCTGGCCTCATACTGCGGGAATAAAACCGTCTCTGGTATGCCTATGGCCCGGTGGATTAACGTCCGTCGTACTAAACGCAGCACCGAAGTGGTGATTAATTGCAGTCCGGTCTATGCGGGCGAACACCTGAAATCCGAGCTCTGGTCGAAGGCTTATGCCACCATTGTGACCTCGGCAACAATCCGCTCCCTTAGCAAGTTTGACGCATTCCTGGAGCAGGCCGGTCTTCCAGTCGATACACCTACCCTGCTGGCCCGCAGCCCGTTTGATTACCAGAACAACGGCGTGTTGTTCATCCCCCGTATGCGCTCGGTTCCGACCAATCATGAAGAACATACGGCGGAGATCATCGAACTCCTTCCCAAACTGGTGCTTCGGCTTCAGGGTTGCCTCGTGCTGTTCGCCTCCCGCAGGCAGATGGAAGAAGTCAGCAAGGCGATGCCTCAACACATTTCACCGCTTCTGCTGATACAGGGGGCACTTCCAAAACGGGAAATACTGCTGCGCCATAAGCTCAGAATCGACCGTGGTGAGCCGAGCATTATCTTTGGTATGGCTTCTTTCAGTGAAGGGGTGGATCTGCCTGGCGTGTACTGCAACAACGTCATCATTGCCAAGCTGCCTTTTAGCGTTCCGACCGACCCGGTGGGCCAGACCCTGACGGAGTGGCTGGAGAAAAACGGGCGTGATGCTTTCCGGGAAATCTCGATACCGGAGGCCTGCCTCAAACTGACCCAGTCCGTTGGTCGGCTTATCCGCACAGAGAGCGATACCGGCGCGGTGACTATCCTGGATAAACGCCTGAAGACAAAAGCCTACGGGAAAGACATCCTCGCATCCCTGCCCCCTTTCAGGCGCGAAATTCGTTAATCAACAGTCGAGAGGTTGCTATGCATAAAATTGAATGCCCACGCTGTCTGGGTGGTAAGGGTGAGATCCGAGCGTTCCGGCACGTTCAAGGCGGTGTGTGTTTTCGCTGCAAGGGCCGGGGGTATGTCGAGGTGAAAACCATCCCGAAGCCTTCTATCCGGTTTGTTGCTATGCAGAAATGGGCAAATCCAGAGGACGTTAACTACAACAATGGGGATTTTATCAGGACGTTCTATTTCAAGGCCCGAAGTCAGGCTGAAGCAACAAAGAAGCTTCAGAAAAAACTCGGCGCGTCAGGTCGTGAGTTTTATGCCACTCCTGCGGATGATGTCCAGCAATAAATGGGGGCGTTTTGTAGTGGTTTATTCACTCTGAAATCTATCACTCTGGTTATGATTGGTTTCGAAACAAATGACAGGTGGTAACACATGAAAAACCAGGCTAAAACACAACATTCTGTTTTTAAGTTCATTCGAGCTGCGATTCCGGTAACAGTTCTATCGGCTATACAGTACGCTGTCATTTCTACATTGCTGGTGGTTGGAAAAATTGACCTTCAATGGTCGGAACTCGCTACATCACTTCCGTTATGTATTATTGCAATATTCTCAACAGCATTTGTATTTTACGACCCAAATGAATATGAGTACTTTCTTTCAGTGCTGGGAATGCTTACCGTTTGGGTTTTAGTGTTTATTGCATCAATACTCCTACTTGTAATCGCGCGAGGTTTTTCCTTCATCACAAGCAATTATGTAACATATGCTGAATTGGCTTCCTATTCCATACAGATAGGAATGATGATTGTATTTTACTTCAAGAGGGATAGTCTTAATCAACAGACCCTATAGATACAGTATTTCGCGATTAATATTATCATTGAACATTAACGCACAAAATTTACCCCCACGTCATACAAGGTTACCGATGCAATGAAAAATAAAATTATCGATGCAAAACTTGCATTTTTTAAAGTAGAGGGAACTCCAAGTACTGGTCACGTTGTGGTTATCGGGAAACCATCATCTGGGAAAAGTTTCTGCCTTACTGATGAAATAACGCGTTTGTTAAAAGCAGGTAAAAACCACGAAAATTAATTTGAATATTGCAAGCGGGGTTTGCTATGACATCAATTATTACCACTTTATATGAAAAACTTTCATTTCGTGTGCTCGCAGTTCCGCTGATTATTTTCAGCATTGAATTTTTGATATGGGCAGTGCTTATTCGAGAAAATGTTATATCCGGGGACTGGCCTTTGTATAGAACTTGTTTGTTCGCTTGTTTTTCCTCGCTGATTATAACTGGATTCACATTCCAGAATCCTGAAGGCAGTGATTTCCTAAAGGCAGCAGCAGGTCTCCTTGGATGTCTGGCCTTGGGGGGATTGATAATTATTATTTATTATATTGGCACTCTCGAATTTCCGATTATCACTGCCAAGATGGTTTGGATTTTCATGATGGCAAGCTTTACGTCTCAGCTTTTCACTTGCCTGATGAAATCGATGACTGATTAATTTGAAGTTCAGCAAAAACAATTGCAGAGCAAAGTTATTTATTCACTCATTTTGCGATCTAAGTATGCTTACGCTGAAGTAACCGAAAAGTACCTTTCTTGAAAAGTTTTTTCGGGATTTTAGGAGAAATGGATAATGGCATTCTCACTTACTTTCCATCAATACATTCTGGAGTAATAACATGTTTACTTTAGTTCTCGTGATTGGGCTTTATTCAAGTGGTCTTAATCCAAGTGGTGTCACCTCTCAGAAAATACCTGACTACAAAACCTATGATGAATGCCAGAGTGCCGCGCCTAAAGCAAAGCGTGGGGAAACTATCACCATCTTAAGTTATTGCATTCCCCAGCCTGCGGATAAGACAAAGGCGTAAAGGCTTCGCTATATGTGAATTATCGAAGGGGTGTCCATTTCATACCCGATTACTTCGTCAATTGTCGACCGGTGGGATAATAGGATTAAAACAGTTTTTAGCTTCACGATATTATGGAGAAACCGCCGTCATGCACCCATTCGATTCGGTCAGAGTAAAACTGAGTTTTGCCGGAAAGCCACCAGCGGCTTTACTGCAAAGCGCCCTATTTCTTGAAAATCAGCGTCCCGAATCCTCCAGTTGGAGCGACCCGGGCACGGCGGGTAATACACTGCTTCGCGACATCCTCCGGTCACAACCGGTTGAACTGAGCACTCTACAAGGCGTGGTTAATCTGACTACTGGCAACCTCGGTAAAGCCGAATGTAGTGAGTTGCTTGCACTGATGGGCCTTCGTAGCTTCGGTGAAGAAGCTGCTGAGTTAATGGTTCGCAATGCGTCAATGGTTTTTGCGAGTGGACAGGCTAATGCAAAGAACCTGATTCGCATGGAAGTCACTAAATCACACCTTACTTCTGATAAGCAGGTCATTGTCAGTACTGAAACCCTTGAGCGGCGTATGTACGTCATGAACAGCAACGGTATCTGCTTCGTCGTTGAGCCTGAGATCTGCCTTGATGCCGAGAAACTGCCGGGCGCGGATTTCTTTATCACTGAAGACGAAATGGATGCTGCGGGCGTGAGCCGCTGGGGTGAAAACGGCAGTCAGCACTGGCGATGCATGGTTACCTGGTTCAATGGCAGTAGCACCATCATGAACGAAATGGGACACATGTACGAGCTCGGTGATGAACCTGAAATTCGGCTCAATAGCTTCGGTGGATAAAGCCCACCAGCGAGGAAATACGATGAGACACGATAACGTCAAGCCCTGCCCTTTCTGCGGTTGTTCATCTATCCGGGTTCGGGAGATTTCGAATAATTTTCGCGCCTGCTGCAATTCCTGTGAGGCCACGGTGGCGTTTCAGGACTCCGAACAAGCCGCTGTGACGCGCTGGAATACCCGCGCTGAAGAGAAACAATCTGGCGGACTCCAGTCAGCATAAATTAAGCCCCGGGCTGCTCTGGGCCTGAATACCGATAAGAGGAAACACCGACATGAAATTTTACATCAGCGACGTTTTATGGAAATCCGGGCAGGCATTCATTTTCTCGTTTGTCACTGCTCCGGCAGTTGCGTTACTGCTCATTCTGTTCTGCACAGTTCTTACCAGTTCACCATCCAAGGTCTTCCTCGATCAGGCCCGTAGTCTGGTTGGAAATGCCACCAGCACCTCGGTCATGGTTTGCCCTGAAGAGAAAGCAGTGTTTGCCGCGTTCCGCTCCTCAGAATGCCAGCGACACGTGGTGAATGCCGATGATGCCATTAAACAATGGGACTCGCTGTTGCTCAAAGGCTACCTGATAGTGGCGGGTATCGCTCTTATCTGCTGGATGGTAAGCGAGGCAGTTAACTACCGCAGAAAGCCGTGGCGCTATGGGATCCGTCCCTCTGATATGACATTTAGCTATACAAAACTCGTGCCGAAAGAATCCGATGATGACGCGGATAAATAACCACTCATTTAGCACGGCAGACAGCCGGTCAATGCCAGCAGCACAGGGGGCAGTATGGGTAGACCTACAGGCAATATCGTCAGACTCACAAAATCAACAGGCCGCAGCAGCGACTTTTTCGGGCCATGTGAGTTGTGTGGAAAACATATGTCAGAAGCATTCCGTACCCGAAAAGCGCGTGAGTGGCAGCGTGAAAATGGCGAACTCTATTACGGCCATGATTCCGCCGTCATGTATGCACATGAAAAATGCATTCTGAATCTGGAAAGCAAATTTACCTCAAATTAACGACTGGTGAGATTTATGAAAATACCTCTGGGTAAGACGTTCCCAATTTTTTTTATCTTATTGGTGGTGGTGCTGGGGGGCGCTATCGCCGAGAAACTGCTATGGGAGGGACACCTCTATCCCGATTTTCTTATCAGTGATGCCTATGTGGCGAAAGATACTCAATTGCAGGCCAGTAACGACACAACACTGTTGAAGCAGTGCTACGCTCAGCACTTAACTGGATGTGAAAAGTATTATAGAAGCTTCAGCCAACTGGAGGTCAGGGGTAACGATCTCAAGTCGCTGTGTAAAGTCCTGACAAATAACACTGATCTGGACGTCTTTCAGAGTGATGCTCAATTGCTGGTTCGTTGCTCACGATGGAATGTTTTCCGTGTAATTCCATTTAAACCTACAGATAACGCAACTGATAAATTTAAGCCAATGGTCGATATGGTTGGGAGCTGGATGGCCTACAACCGGCTCTCAAAAGAGCTACTTCATGAAGATCCGGTCGATATCTTTTTTGTTGGACTGGATGAGGGAAAAAAGCAACTATCCCTGAAATATTGCTTTACCGGGGTTGATCAAATTCCTCCTCAAGTAGCTTTCCAGCGATGTGACACCGAGTCGGATACGACTAAAACCCAGAGTGACAAATCATGATGACATTTCTCGCTAATTTGCATCGCCATACTACGGCCTGCCGCAGCTTCGCATTCTTCACTCTGGTCTCCGGCCCGGCGATTGCTTTATTTATCACGTTCATCTGCATGAACTATTCAGGTTCACCTTCAGCGCATCTGGTTAGTGCAGCCAGGGCTGTCATTGATGGTGCTCCGGTCGGCAAACTAATGGTATGTACCGAAGAGCCACAATCCACGACTCCCCCGACACTTATCGAATCTCCCTGCGTTCGCGAGGCGGTCGATGAATCAATAGTAACCGCGAAGTGGGATTCAAACTTCCGAATGGTTTACGCAATGCTTGCTCTGCTTTCTTCTGTTATCTGGTGTCTAGTGAGCGCCACACGAGCGAACATATTCAAGGACGCTAAACCCCCTACTCGATAAGCCTGTCAATTCTCAAATAAAATGATGAAAAGTTGTGAAATTAAGGAGTGATGATGAACATAAATTACAGTATTAATAACAGTGTGCTCATGATGATGAGTGAGTTTATGATTACAGCTTTTGTAATCGTAATACTTTTTGTGATTGTATTAGTATATAACAAAGCGTTTAAGTCTGAATTAAGCATAAAAATATTTTGTTTTAGTCAGTTAACAGCCATTTTCATTTCCGTATTAGAAATAACAACAAAAAGAACAAATGCTGGAAGTATCAGTATTACATGGAGTGACGGCATCCATCAGTTTTATACTCACGTTTTTCTGGGGTTTGCTTTTTCTTTCTTACTTTTTTTGCTTGGTCTTTATGACTACAAAATGAAAGGCAACAAAGATGGTTTAAAGGATTGCAAAAAACATGTTTTACCGTGTTTCATAGGGAGTTGGTTCGTATTAATAATATTCTTTTTCTCCGCTTCGCCTTTGCGCTATGAGGAGAATTTGATTACGGATGCTCGCGTCGTAGCTTCGGATCCCAATCGAACCACAATTATCTATGCTGATGGGTTCTACTGGCTATTTGATATGGATAGAAATGAATTTGATAAGTCTATATCCAGAGAGATAGTCAGAGGCAACTACAAGATGTTATGTACTTCAGATACACCAGCTACCTGCTGGGCGGGCAGAAAATTCCCCAAAAACACATCACTGGATAAAGTTTTATGAAAGATTGTAACGCTGAGAAATATAGCTATTCATGTCTTTTCGCAGCGGTATTTAGACCAGGTGAAATGCCTGTCATTTCCGCGTTCCGGGCGCGGTATTGGGCTCTAATCATTCGATGGGCATTGCGTTTCGGTTACACCGTTTGCCTGATTGGCAGCACTGGAACCGGAAAAAGTTACCTCATCGAAAGAACGCTACCAGGACGGATCATTGATGCCCGACTGTTACTGGTAAAGAATGATTGGCATGGCCCTGTGCCATTCAGTTTGCGCGGTGCAAAGCCCGGCCCAGTTGGCATTGATGAGTCGTCCAGCTTTTCAGAGGAAACGCTGCGTCAGAACGCGGAGAACCTGAAAGAAAGAGGGGTAGTGTATACAGCACAAAGCATTGATAAAGCAGCTAAAGTTGCAGCCAACCTGCCAAACAGGCGTGTGTTGCTTATCATGATTGGAAAAACGTAGCCTCTGCGGTCTAGGCCATCTGACCTGCTGAACTGACGCAGTAGACTCTCTCGGAGGCAAACAAATTTGCTGGTGGGATAAAATGGGCGCATACTTAAAGCACGTGTAATCGACACGTGCTTTTTTATTGGAGGACACATGCAGGCTACAGCTGCTCGCCAGAAAAAAACCGTCAGTGTCACCCTTGAGCCAATGCTCGTACAGCAGGCAAAAGACGCTGGGATTAACTTGTCCGCCACGCTGGCAGAAGCGCTTCAGAGCAAACTGAAGGCCAGTGCAGCGGAAGAATGGAAACGACAGAATCGTGCTGGTATTCAGGAGTTGAACCGCATCACTGAAGAGCATGGGTTACTGTCTGACGAATACAGGACGTTCTGATAATGCAATATACCGTTTACCGCAATCCCGGCAACAGCCAGGCATACCCTTACCTGCTGGATATACAGAGCGACATCATTGGCGAGTTAAATACCCGCCTGGTGATCCCCCTTCATCGGCTTAAAAAAGGAGCCTCGGCCCCGGTTGCGCGATTAACTCCGGTCATACAGGTGGAAGGGAATGACGTTATCCTGATGACGCATGAAATGGCTTCAGTCCGCGTGAAGCAGCTCGGTCAGGCGGTCATGGACGCATCTCCGTTCCGGCACACTATCAAAAGTGCGGTGGACTTCCTGCTGGATGGTTTCTGACAGAGATAATGAGCGAGAAAATGATGAAGCAAAATGAACTGCTGGAAGTGGCAAAAGCCATGCGCGATTATATTGATGCCCTCCCTACCGATGTCGTTGCAGCATTACCGGTGATGCCGGGATTTGATCGAGACTGGGCCGACGAAGTCATTTACGAAGCCGAATCCGCCAGCAAATAACCCCCCGTCTGCGCCCGTTTCATCTGAATTCGGGCCGTCACAATCTTTCTGATTTTATTGAGAAAACAGCCTCTTTTTGTCCCCTTTTTTCCTTCGTCAGCAGACTCAGTCGTTCGATAATAAAAACAGACCAACACAACCACTGAGGTGTTTCATGTTAGCGATTATCCCGGCAGCAGGCACTGACAAGGTTTTTAAAACCTCCCTCAAACACGTGCTCGATGAGGACTTCCTGTTTGCAATGGCTTCAAAAGCAAGCGCGACGTACATTTCATCCCATATCAGCGATGACGGTGAGGGCACAGTGTTTTTCAGTCTGAGCGACTGGGATAACCTCAAGCCTTCCTTATCGGCTGATGGCTGGGATGGCGATACGATGCCCGGCTTCATTGATTTGCTGGATGCAATCGCAGCGCAGGGCTATAACACCGTCGAATTCCACATTTCTCACCCACTGGTGGTTGGCGCGGTCTGGTTCACCGATGAGTATTACTTCACGGTTACCCCGCTGGCGTATGACCTTGCCACGCTGGATGGTCAGTTTGTTCTGCCGGA
This sequence comes from Enterobacter cloacae complex sp. 2024EL-00214, assembly GCF_043945575.1. NCBI lineage: Bacteria > Pseudomonadati > Pseudomonadota > Gammaproteobacteria > Enterobacterales > Enterobacteriaceae > Enterobacter > Enterobacter cloacae complex sp. 2024EL-00214. The sequence goes on from NZ_JBIMRC010000022.1 coordinate 37,284, forward strand.
TGGCTCTTCCTACCGGCTGGATGACCTTGATGAAGTCAGCTATGACGAAATGACCGACTACTTTGACGGCATTATCGAAGTCGATGGCGATACCATGCTGGGTGTAAAGCGTAACGACGATGACACCGTAAACGTCAGCAAAATCGAAAGCTAACCCCTCCTCCCCGGTGTCGGTATCCGCCGCGCCGGGCTATTTTCCTGCCATCATCCTCTGGAGTGTTTCATGAAAGACCGTTTTTATCTGGTCAGCTTGCGTGACACCGTTGGTAGCAATACCGCTTTTCATAGCCATCACGGCAGAGGTTACAGCACCGATCAGCGTAATGCCCGGGTTTACACCCGCGAGGAAGCACAACGCGCATGGAATACGGGACGGGAGTTTGACCTGCCGGTTGATGCCGATGCAGTCGACCGCCATCTCGTGTTTCATGTTGATCATCAGTTTGTACCGGGAAAAACCATTCTCTCCGAAAGCGCCACCAAATATGTCGGCTTCGTTAATGGCCAATGGGACGGAAACGATCTGTTCTGGCTGGCTGATGCGGGTACTACCACGGATTTTTCCCTTGCCAGAGTTTTTGACTCACCACAGGCAGATAGACCTGATGTCGTCTGGTTACCCCATCACATCCCTGACGCTGCAAAGCGCCCTACCTTCAGTGTTGAGCGGATAGACCGCCGTAAAATGACGCAGGGGGCCGGTCTGCTGATGCCTGCCTGGCTGAAACGCCAAAATCGCCGACAGTCAAAGGGGCTGACTCGCTGGAATTGCCCCGGGTGTGGCCGTATTTCATGGCAACAGAATCCGTATGATTTTGATGGTTGCCGGTTCTGCATATAGTCAACTACCGCGAGAGGCCTCTATGTTCCGATTATTACAGAAGTGGTTAGTCAGGTTTACCTGTCAGGACGATATAGATTGTATGTCGACCCGGCGCTCTGCGGGCGAGTTCTGGCTGGAAATAGATGCCCGTCGTCACTGGATTTTCCTGGACATCGACGGTGTACTCCACCGGGCGGAAAACGGGTCACTGGAGTTTATGCCTGTGCTGGATCACGTGCTGACGCAATGCCCGCAGACGGGAATTATCCTTTCCACAAACTGGCGTACCGGCGTACCCCGGGAGATGGTGCTGAGTCATTTCCCTGCGGGTATACGCGATCGGATTGCTGGACTCAATCCCGATCTGGATGGGCTGGTGAATAACCACGTGCGTTATCACGAATGCATGGCGGTCGTTAAACGGTTCGGCCTACAGCATTACACCTTCGTGGACGATACCGCTCGACTCTTTCCAACTGACTGCCCTGCCCTGTTCCTGACTCACCGGCACGAGGGGCTGAATGCAACGCAGGGTAGCGCTTTGATAGACCGGATTCGGTTAATGAAATGACCGGTTTAAGGCTGAATACAAATTATTAATGAGGATGCGTTATGAATGAAATCCCACAATACGTCTATGACCTGATCGGTATTTGCCTCTTTGTTGGAATGTGGGTCGGAGGCGTTCTGCTTATTTGGTTTATTTTCTCTAATGGAGAGAGCGACGAATAGCCAGGCAACTGGCGCAACTGATGTTGCAGGATGGCCCCAACAATATCTTACCTGCTTACGCTCTGATTACCCGCGCAACGCTTCGTCAGAAGCGGAAAGCTGGGATAATGAATATATCCCGTATACACCAGGCTATCCCAATGAAAATTACTGTGTTTACTGCCCCTGATTGTCCGAAATGTCGCATGACGCTTACCCGCTTTTCTCTGGCTGGGGTGGACGTGAATGAGATCCCGCTGGTGGACAACGCAGATCTCGTTCGCCTGACACAAAATACCGGTGCGCCGCTGGTGGTGGTGGTCAACGATTCGGGCCGTGTGACGGGTTGGGGTGGGTTCCGGCCAGATCTTATTGCGACAACTGCCAATGGCTGGAGTGTCGGGTCACTCGATATCCCCCCGTCGCTGGTTAATCACGTCCTTCACTGAGGTAAACGCCATGCACAATATCTCTGTCGAAATCCCTGCGGCCCTCGGCGTACATCCTCCTTCAGGAGCGGATGTCGTGCTTATAGACGATCTGAATAACGCCCTCGCCGGTGCTGGCTTACCGCAACTGAAGATAGAGCCGATAACGTGGACACCGCCATCAGGCCGACCGGTGATCTACCGGTCTGAGGTTCCCGATATCCTGCGCATTGCAGGTATAAACCCTGACACCTCTGACATGGTGAAAACCTTCTGTTCCGGGCCACTGCCGATTGACGATAACGAGCTGGATGCCCTTCTGGAGATGCGCGAACGGGACGGTCATAGCGAAAGCTTCAGGATCGCGCTCTGTGGGGCGCTGGACGCGATTCTCATTCGACTCTACTCAGCAGAGCGTCAGCTTCGTTGAAACGCCAGTAAAGACGCTGGTGGCCTCATATGAGGTATCAATCGGCTCGGTTCCGTCTCAATAATTTAAAGAGAGCACGGTATATGAGTCCTGAAGAAGAAAAAGTGCTGCATCAGCGGCTGATACAGCTTGGCGATATGATGGGGGATGGCCTGCACTATGAGCGCGACGGTCAATGGATCACCCGGGAGTACAAAGCCACGTTGCGGGCGCTGGGGCTTTTGAAGGCTCCCAAGCGTAAGCATAACCCGACCAAAACACTCGCTGTGGATGAGCGAATGGCACAACGTGTGAAGGACGTAGCCTGTACCCAGTGCGCCGGGAAACTGAAACAGGTGCGCTCCGGGTCTCTGAAAGCGCAATGCACCCGGTGCAAAACCAAGTTCACCCTCCTGAAAACCATTAAGTAACTATACCCGCAGCTGGTGGTCACCCCACCAGCATAAAATATACCCGAAACTGTGACACCTGCGCTTGCCTGCCTCAATGTCGTGATAGCTGACAACCCCCACGAAGAAAACAAACCTCACACCTGCGATCGTCGTGATGCAACGATTTTGTCGAGCCAATTATATGAAGAGACTGTTATGAAAGACTTCCATTTCCTGTATGTCGAACTCCTGGTCGAATTGCTTCGACTGGTCAATTTTCTTCTGCCGTTGTGGTTTGGTAGTTGAAAATAGCAGGTAATACCCGGGCAAGACCTTCCCGTTTTTTTAAAATAAAAGGGCGCACATAGCGCCCTGTCAGAAAGGTATTTTGAAGCAGCAGACTACTTACGAAACTCCCATTGTTTAATCAGCTTTTTGACAAACGTCTCGCCATAGATCTCATGTGACTCCATGTATGCACAAAGCTGTATCAGGGTCATCATGCCATCGCGAAGGGTATCGCATGACTCGTTACGGCAATAGGCCGTGAGTTTGTACATATTCGCCCCGCAAACGTCCGGGTTGTAGAGATTAACAATCAGGCTTGCCGCGAATTTCTTTCTCTCTGCGATAGCGCCCAGATAAGCCAGCTCCCTTTTCAGGTCTTCCGGGATAGGTGTGACAGCACACGCTCGCGGGTTCAGGTTTATCTGGATATGGTCAAAGTCGAGTTCCTGCATTGTCCTGGTTCCTTCTGCTGATATTCGGTATCCGTCTGCCGGGCCACACGATTCTGCATGTAATGCCCTTCATATCACCATTGTACCGGATACCTGCAATTTGCCCCGTAACTACCGGTGCTGATGATAAAAAATATCTTTATTTTGCGAACGATATACACCAGTCCGTCCTGATTTCGTCAGCTGAATTGTGCCGGGTAAGCTGGTTGCCATGTGAGTGACCTAATGGAGAACACCATGCAGCACACTGCAACCACACACCCGCAACCGGCTAACACCGTGAGTATCGTCAGTACGACCTACGGTCAGACGCTGGTGGTACTGAACGGGAAATGTCTCTACTGCGCACCACCAGAGCGAGGAGACGAAGCCCGGCAGCTGGCATCAACCACTGCCGGGGCACTCAACGTGCCGGTCGATGTCGTCCACCTCGATACATTTGCTACCGATACAACCGAAAGCCAGCTGATGGCCCGCTTTGAAAACCAGAATGCCGGGCCGTGGTATAGCCATGCGTTTACCATCGCGTTCAGTGTTGAATACCCGGCGAAGAGTAGCGATGACATTCCACCAGCGGAATTACACCGTGCATTGATGAAGCGGGCCAGAGAGTTTACCGGTGATCTGGATGCGCTGGTGGAAGCCTGCGGGGCATCTTATGACAGTTATCAGATGGGGTAACTCCTGCTGGAAATGACCGCATTCTGCTGGCGTTTTCAATGAGATATCGCCAGCCGCTTTGGTAGAGTTTTCCAGATAGCAAGCGAACATCATAGCCAGTGGCAAGAGGTAAACCTATATGAATTCTGTCTGTCTTGATTACGAGAAAGTGGATTTTCTGGCGAATCTCCTGATCCCCACCCTCGCCAGACACCCCATCAGTAACAGTTTCCCGGAGCGCGGCCTCGCACTTAAGGAAAAGCACCCTGAGCTGGTGGGCTGGCCCGAGCGCAAACTGGGTGAAGTGGAAAATTACCAGAATGCACTGTCCAGACAGCTACCGAGCCTGAACAGCATGTCCTTGCCGGAGTTTATCGACTTCATTCTCACCCCGCATGTCGCGGAGTATGTTCTTGAGCAGGTTGGCACTCCGCTTGCTGAAGAAACCATGCAGCTGTTTATGGCGAAAGTGAAGGCATAACGCGGTTTTCAGCCCCATATACTCCAGATCATAACCGGCCTTAATGGTCGGTTTTTTTTGTGAATTTTCTGCCCCGAAAGCCTTCGTCACCTGCGGGGAGCGTGGTTAACTGGTTATGTAAACAAAACGAACAACACACATAACTACAGGGGTCTACCATGTTAAATCCAGCTATCTGCGCCATGTTCATGTTTCAGGGCTTCCAGCATGAAGTCTCCCGTCTGACCGCATTATCAGTGGCTAATCCTATCCCCCTCACCTTCAACTGTGACAGCGTACAGACAATGATCTGTGAAACGCTGGCTGGTGGCGAAATTGAATGTGCTCACTGGATGTTGGATGCCGCAGAGCAGATCTGTAAAGCCTGCGAACCTGCGTATCAGGCATCTGAAGAACCGGGAGTCTGGTACTACGACATTGCTGAACGTCTGGGCGCTGAAGTGGCCTGCCGTTGCGTAAAAGGTGATATCAGCACTGACCAATTGGTCGCTGTTGCAGTTAACCTCACTGAGTCATGGAACACGCTGAGCGAAGACAGCAATCAGGAGCCTGATTGCGGATCATATGAAAATACCGTCAGGACGTTGGTAGAACGTGCTGATACAGCAGAAGCGGCTTGCGTAGAAGCAGTCAGAATCCTTGATGGTGGTGAGCGGCAGGCGTTATCAAAGGCGATAGCAATTCTTCGCCCTGTGGCCGCAACGTTGCAGTAGATAGTGGCAGAACACCAATACACACAACACTCACTACAGGAAAATGACCATGAAACTCACCGTATCGACTCGCCCGGTAAGAATTGAAGGGAATTATGTCTCTGTCGTCTTTAATCGTTCCCATAACTCCATGCCGGAAACAGCAGAGGTTAAAAATGCCGATCAGGCGCGGGCATTCATCAACGATTACATCGCCCGTAATATCAACGAAACGCCGATGCATCTGGTGCTGACAAAAGAGGGCCGGGCATTTGGCGGGTTCGACGCGCTGAATAGTAGCCTTCCGCCCGCGATTGAATCATCAACCCGTTTGTAATGACTGACTGGTGGCGCTCAGTGAGGAGCGTCACCCGGCATCACGGAGGGAGTTGCAAGAGTTCTGATTAGCCTTTCCTGACCCACGCCCAAAGCATCGCACCCGCCAACACCGTCAGCATCAGAGCAAACACGGAACCAACCAGACTCGCATCGCCATTCTTGCCGGAGTAACCGCAGGTTTGAGATGCGTCACCAACTGCCTGACAAATTGAATCGGGATCAAGTCCCCAGTAGACAAAGGCGAACAAGGCAATTACAGAGATAAACGCTTTAGCGACTTTCGCTTTCTGAATCATCAGAGACACCTCAGTTCGTCAATGCCGGGGAGTTGCCTGTGTGTTATTTCAGGCGGGAATCAAACCGGAACGGAATTTTCTTAACCGTAGCCATCAGGTCAAAGAGTTCAGGGTGTGCCGGATTCAGCAAGTAGTTAAATTCAACCGGAGACAACGCACTTGGAATACGCAGCGCGATAGAAGAACCGCTTTCAGCCCAGTTATCACCGTAGAGCGCCAGCTCAGCAGGAGCATCCTCACTCGCCCAGTTATCAGGGAGACGGCTCATGTCGAAGGTCTGGATCTGATCATCCGGTACATCAAGACTCAGCAGTGTAAAGTCGTCCAGTAACTGCGGCGCGTGAATGTGTACCAGCGTTTCAAGCATGGTAAGGCTGGCCGTTTCAGACAGGTAGACCATTGCAGTGCCTACGCTGTTCCAGCGGCCCCCCGCTTCTTTCGCACCCAGACCAGACCACGCAGTCATCAGATAACGGGTCTTGGTCAGTCGGTAAAGGATCACGAGTATACCCCGTGCTCAATACGCGTAATCAGGCGCATCACTTCAAGCGCACCTGTCTCAGAAGAAACAAGCTCTGCCGGTGATTTCCAGCTCAGACCACGGTTCGCTTCGTTCAGCCATTTGTGCGCCGCTTCTTTGTCACCTTCAAACAGCTCTACAGCGCGTTCAATTACGCGGATAATGCGCACCAGACGTTCGCTCTGATCGGCAGTGAAACGGTCTTTGATGCTACGATTAAACGTCGTATTAGGTATACCCGACATTTTGCGCAGCTCAGACGGCGTGATGTTAGCCCATTCAGAAATGTGCTTAGCTACTGTGCCATCGAGACCGTGATTGATTTTATCCATCAGCGCGATACCGTCATTATCCAGCCCAGCAACCTGCCATAAGCAGTGCTGATTCGTTTTGGTAACGTCTGGAGAAAAAACTTTCATCGTCATAACTAGCCCTCCCATTTGGTAATTCAATTATACCATATGGAACACTAACGGCAATCTTTTAACCATCAGACAACCTCAGCGCCCTTCGTCACCAGCCCCACCTGCCAGATAATAGGTCAATAACGACAAAACTATGACAGGGGGCATCATGCCGAATCTCTTACGTTATGACCAACTGGACTCCTCACGTCAGCCAGCAGCGCGGGCATCAGCCGCTAGTGGCGAATTATGGTGTGCCCGCAACAACGTAAAAAAGCAGGCGGCAGCGTCAAAGGCCGCAATTCACCAGGCAATCAATGATCAGCACCGCATTACCCGGCTGCGAAACACCTTTTCGCTCGCGAAGGATATGCGTGAAAAGCCGGTCGTCTGGATTGAAAAGCGCATCCTCGAAAATCTGTGCATGTTCAATGAGCAGGGCGATATGTACCTGTTCACGCAGCAGAACTTTGTCAGCAAACTCTGAACCTCCGGCCCGGCTCGTCGGGCCATTAAAAGGAAACCGATATGACAGACTTCATTGATAAACTGGCAGCGAATGGTGTGGCCTTTACCCTTCAGGACGGACGAATCATCGTTGAAGGCGATCTTCGTGTCGGGTTTACGCTTGAGCCAGAAGATCCGGCAATTCCCTGCGACTATATTCCCGCGAATCTGACCGTGACGAACACCCTGACCATTCTGTCGGGCATTCATAGCATCCCTGCCGGGCTGGTGGCCCGCAATCTGTTTATCAGCTACTCTGAGCTGGAATCTCTCCCTGACAACCTGACCATTACCGGTACGCTCATGGCGAATTCTTCACGTCTTAAGTATCTGCCGGAAAATCTGACGGTGGGCCGCGTTCTGGACATCATGTGTACTGATATCGCCTATCTGCCGGATACGCTGAAAGTAGCTGGCAGTATGATGCTGTCAAACACCCGTATTACCACTTTGCCGGATAACCTGCATCTTGAAGAAAATCTGGCCCTCGAAGCCATGCCGTTGCAAGCGTTGCCAAAAAACCTGAAAGTGGGCCACAGCCTGTATCTGGATGCTGTGGCTCTGAAGCGGATCCCTGAGTGTATATCGTGCCCCGTGATTAACCTGGTTAACCCTGGTAATTTTGAAAATGTCGCGTCAGTCACCGGTATCGGCGGAAAGCCTAACCGCCATGTCTATGCGCTACGTACAGCGCTTGGCGTTCGCGTATGCATGTACGATTTGTCTGTAGACCCGGAAATATTTGGTCTGCTGGTACGTGGCATCTATGATGAACCCACGGCTGAACTACTTGATAAGGCCGCACAACAATGTATTCAGCGTCTGGAGGATATGTATGCTTCTGAAAACGCAGTTCGGCACTGACTCGGGTATGATTTATACCCGGAAGGTGTATCTGCATTACACCGACACTGACGGGCATTCACGCAGCAAGCTGATAAAAGGTTACTACTACCCGGGCGAAGTCCCGGTTGAGTCGTTTTCAGAGCGGGCACTTGCTCCTGGTATGCGCCAGCTGTTGAGTTGCCGCTGCGGCGCAATAAACTGGGTCGCAACTGGTGGTATCAACGAATACCAATGCGACTGCTGCGCAAAGGAAATAACCGTTTACTGACGGTCTGCACGGGGATACCGTTCGACCGGCATACCCATGACAATAAGAGCAGGTGCTAAATGACAAAAGAAGAATCACAATTTTATGCTGGTGCAATCTGGGCCGCATCGACCATTTACCGGATGCATTCTGACTCGGTGGTAGCGAAAGATTTTCTCCGTGAAATTAACGATCTGGATGTGGCAGCAAAATGTGGTGCTGAGTACGACGTTCTCCCATTACGCCTGTTTGTTTTGCGCGATTTACCATTGGGCCACGATGCGGATTATGAAGCCATCAGCTTCGGGCCGGTAGACCGTCACGGCAATATCATCTGCGATCACTCTCAGACTTCGGTCACCGATATCTCCGGCCAGCGAGCGTATGGGGTTTATGCCCGCCGTGCGGGTGAGTCGAATCTGACGCTCATCGACAATCTTGATGATGAAGAAGAAGCCGAACCACTGGCGAAGGTGCTGGCTGAACAGCTCCAGCAAATCAAAGAAGGTCGCTACGATATTTAAGCGTTAGACCACGTACTGCTGGTGGCAATACACTGGCGATTAAGGGGGTTAAGTGACTTAAATGATCCACTGACCTGTCTGTGTAAAGCCTGTTTATCCCAAAGCCGTCTGGTTCACCAGGCGGTTTTTTTATGCCCGGAATAGCAAGCACAACACAAAACGAAACCGATATTATCTTTCTGAAAATACAGGGCTTTTTATGCCCTGGTTTTCTTCGTCACCTGAGTCACTCACCAGATACTGGATACAGAAGCCACAACATGTAACCCGTTATCAGGAGCGACCCATGAAAGCACAAGCTGTTCGTAATCACTCTTTTGGCTCACTGAAGCTCAGCGCAAGCAATGCGGCAGCAGCCGCGCTGGCGCACCCGGTAACCCATTTCTTCATGCTGTTCGCCATCGTGATGTACCTGGTCTATGGCGGTGTAGTACTCGGCATTAAGCCGTAGCATTCCCTGTGGCCGGTCGCCCAACCGGCTTTGCCTCCAACCCTTCTGGAGGTAGTTGTTAACTTCCCCGGTAAACCGGGGATTTTTTTACCCGTAGTTCCAGCGTTCGCCACTGGAGCTAAAACCCACCAGAGCGAATTCCGTAACATAAGCGCTTCTTCTACGTCCGATCAGTACCTTACCCTATGAGCAACCCGTCACACTCTGCTAGCCTTCCTCCCGGAATGAACGACACTCTGATGTCCCTATATATCGAACCGGATATGCCTGGTATCGATGATCTCGTTATAACAATTATTCGGCTTCGGCGTGAGGGCTGGACAGCATCTGAACTGACTTTCCGTATACTTTCGTCAGTTGCATATCAGGTGATTCCTCCAGAGGCGTTTACCGACCCTAAGCATCACCTCCTGAAAGAGTATGTCAGTTTGTCCCGTGAGTTCGGCCTAGTAAGCGGGGCAAGACATAATGCTCACCTCCGTGGTGTCATTCGCAGAGGGATAATGTCGGGAATAGATAGAGCAGAGGTAATACGCCGCGTTCTTTTCTCCCCGCACTATTCAGAACATGAGGAAGATAACCAATCTGATTCGTTCCCTCGTTCGTCGTAACAACCGGGTGGCATTAACGCTTTTTCCCCGAATGTTCCGGTACAAAGCCTTTGGCGTGGTTGAAACAGGATCTGGTTATCCGCGACGGCCTGAACATCAGGAATCCAAAGTTTGTCTACTGGCAGGATATCTCAGAGTCCAGGAAGAAATTCGTGCTTCTCAGGCCCGTCTGGCTTTACTAAATACTGAAATCGAAAAGGAGAATGCTCAGGAGTACGCACGTAACAAAATTCCGGCATCACGGTTGGCTCACTTCAGGCTCTGGTTCACTCGCCGATTTGGTAATGACACATCCCGTTTGATTGAGTCCGTGGACACCTACTGCGAGGAGCAGAATCCAGTAATGGATGAGCAACCGGCTGTATTGCCATTACCACGCGGTCACCTCCCCCATGCAGATATCCGTATGCGCTCCCCGAGCTTCCGCCGAGAGGTTAGCGTTCGCGATGTGCATGTCCAGTCTCAGTTCCGTGAGTTGGTGGATAAGAATTTCGGAAGCCTGTGCGCGGTATCGGGCAAACACCTCAACGGTGTGCTGGAGGCAGCACATATTGAACCAACATCCGTAGCAGGCTGCTATAACGCCAGTAACGGCATTTTGCTATCACCAACATTCCACAGGCTGTTTGACACAAACATGATGGGTATTGATCCTGATACACTACAGATTCACTTCGCCAGCGGTATAGAGTTCCCTGAGTATGAAGGGGTCTGTATAAAACCGTTGTTCTACAATCTGGATAAAAACAGGCTCGGGGCAAGATGGCTTGAATTTAAAGTGAAATCACCTGCGGAGTAAGCCCTCTCCCCTCTTCCATCTCCCTGCCCTATCCAATCTATTTATTGGAAAGGCATAGCAGCATGGAGATAAGTAGCACACAAGTAACTCACCGATAATTCACATAAAAACCATATCAAAACAAATCAATCAGTTTATCGCATTTCCTAGCGCACTTTTAATTCACATTTTATGGACTTTTAATCCAATCCTCTCCTGTTCACTTTGAATTTAAGTGATATCAGTGAATGATAAGGTACGAATAATTCACTAAATAACAACTATGTAAATTCAACAGCATAAAAACCAGAGCGCTATCTTCGGACTGGTTCCAGTAATTGATGGTTTGAGTCCGGCCCGCATGTCATACTGATTTATATCTTTCGTGTAGCCCTGCGGTAGGCACGATTTCATCCCAATACATCCAGTGGCATGTGACTATATGATCGACCAAGCAGAGTTAATGAAGAGTGTTTTAGCGGTTCTGCAAGCCAGAAACGTGTCATTATCAGAGAGCCCTACGCGAATTCTGATGATGCTTCCAACACGGTTACGCGTGAATGTCACTGTAATCGATGCTCAAAATGAACCGTTAACCGCGACACTGATGCTGGATCAGGAAGGTCAAGTGACCTGTAAGCTGGCAACAGACCCCGCTGATACCGTCGTTGATATCAGTCGATATAGAGTATGATTTAAATCTTCGCGTTCCAGCCAGCCGTTCCCAGCTTCGTTGTAGAATATTGCAATAAGCCAATCCCCAGCCAGCCCTGTAATGTAACCGAAGAAAATCGTGCGCAATGCGCACGTAAAAATGTCTGCCCGCCACGCGGGCAATCGCCGTCCAAAAGCTTCGCTCTCAAGCGAAGCAGGCACGACATGTAAATTCGAATAGAGCCCTCACGGGGCGATTAGGCGAATTCGCGGCCCGCTAGGGCAAAGTCTCAAAGCGTATGGGGGTTAACACCCCCAAAACGCTGTGGAGACTGTTGTGGCTTTTCGGAACTACGATCCCGAAGTACTGACTAAGGGTTGCGGCTGCCACCAGCCCGGCTATCAGGCGACCCAACAATTATTTCTCCGTATCACTTCGTCACCTGCTCAAGGTGATTGAAAATAGAATCACAATTAGAAAGCGGGGAACACACAATGAACACTCAGACAAGAATCAAATTGAAAGGCCTCAAAATCTATACTGGCATGAGCCAGGAAACAGTCTGCTTTAACGCTACTGTCCTCTTCGACGGGCTGAGCATAGGTACAGCTGATAATGATGGGCATGGTGGCGAAACTCGCGTACTGTTCGAACCAGGAAAAAAAGAGCTGTTCCGCCAGGCCGAATCATATGCGAAGGGTCTTCTGCCAATCTGCCTTGGCGAACACAATGGCAAGCCATTTCTCATAGACTCAAACCTGATTGAAGTAATCGACCAGCTTGTCAGTGACGAGGAGCGTAACCGGAAAACTAAATCAAGTTTCAAGAAGGTTTACCGCAAGAAAATCTGCGTCTTACGCGAAGGTAGACTTTGGACAGTGGGCTACAAAAGCCAGGCTCAATACGCTTCATACATCGCACAAATCAAAAAAGAACATGGCCCTGATATCGTTATCCTGGACGATTTGGAACATGATGAAGCTTTCGAGCTGTACAGTAAGCACTTATACGCCTGACCATCAAGCGTGGTAGAATTGGATAATTCTAGCGCAGAGGATCACTATGAAAGTTAAAGAGCTTATCGCCCAGCTTCAGCTACACGACCCTGATGCTGTTGTCGTAATTGCCGGATTTGAAACCCAGAGTACTGGACTGGTTGCCGAGGCCGATACTATTAAAGAATGCGTGACAGTTCCTGTCCAAGCGGACAGCATGACGGGTGACCGTTCGTTGGCAAAGGAGGGTTCACCTTCTGTCTGGTTGGGATGGGGGAATGATTACCGCACGGAGTTCTTCGTTAGTGCCATCAACGACCCGGACGAATTAGCCTAACTATATCGAATACCCAAGAGCCTCTACTTCAGAGGCTTTTTTATTTGATGGGTCTTACGGGAAACCTTGTCATTAATTTACCAATAGTTGCAGGGCGTATCCTCCAGCGCTAAGTCACTTAACCCCCTTAATCGCCAGCCAGCATCTCCGGGTTCTGCCCGACCCGTGGATTACTTAACACCCTTAATCGCCAGTCAGCCTCTCCGGGTTCTGCCCGTACCGTGGGTCACTTAACCCCCTTAATCGCCAGCCAGCCTCTCCGGTTTCTGCCCGTACAGTGGGTCACTTAACCCCCTTAATCGCCAGCCAGCCTCTCCGGTTTCTGCCCGTACAGTGGGTCACTTAACCCCCTTAATCGCCAGCCAGCATCTCCGGGTTCTGCCCGACCCGTGGGTTACTTAACCCCCTTAATCGCCAGTCAGTCTCTCCGGGTTCTGCCCGCCCCGTGGATTACTTAACCCCCTTAATCGCCAGAAGAGAAAGATGATGTGTCATTGAACTGCATTTCGAGATCGCAAAATGAAGAAAAAACAAAATAGAATGTTAGCGTCTCAATCTGATTGCCGTTACAATTATACGCATAGAGCGTCATTTTACGCATTATACGTAAAGTATACGCATATGCGTTTAAATTCATAATTCAGGTTTGAGGGTATGACGAGAATGAATCTAATAGATAAAATTGCCCTTGTCGGGCAACGCATGAAGTCCGAACAAATTTCATTGAAAGAATCGTTACTGGCTTCTTCCCGGGTATCTGTATCAGATGACAGTGTGGAGGGGGTAGATCGCCTTATCTATAACCACTGCCTGAATAAAAAAAATCTCTCCGACTTCTTTGGAAAATCTCGAGTTACCTTCAATAAAATTCTCGCTGATCTCGAAGAAAAAAGGCTGGTGGGTCAACCTATTTATCAGAACAAAAACCACCTTTATACCCGCTGGGATGTCCAGAATATTATGGATGCCCTGGGTTATCCGCGCTATAGAGATTACTACCAGAGCCGAACAATCATTGTTCAGAATCATAAAGGTGGGACAGGAAAAAGCACGACCTCAGTGGCTCTGGCTGTAGCAGCAGCACTTGATCTCCAGTTGAATGCCAGAGTTTTAGTAATTGAATGGGATCCGCAAGGCTCTATTGGTAGCGGTATGATTCAAAGCGTATCTGAAGACGACGTATTCCTGACTGCAATCGACGCAATCCTGGGCGTGTATGAAGAAGGTTCTGAATATAAAAAATACCTCGACATGGGTTACTCTGAGGCTGAAATCATTGAGAATATGCCGTTCTCAACCCATCTGCCAAATCTTGATGTAATTACTGCGTTCCCAACCGATGCGAGATTCAAAGATAAATACTGGCAGTGCAGTAAAGAAGAGCGCACTCAGTTGTTGCTACGATTCAAAGAAGTGATAATGCCAGTCCTGAAAGCTAAGTATGACCTTATTATCTTCGATACCCCTCCAGAAGACTCGCCAATTATCTGGGCCGCTGATGAGGCCGCTGACGGTATTCTTGTCGCAGTTTCTCCGCGAGAATACGACTATGCATCCACAACTGATTTTATGCTGACGATCAGTGAGCGATTCCGTCAGTCTCCCAATAAAGGTGAAAATATTAAATGGTTTAAAGTACTGGCCGTTAACGTCGATGATAAAAGCCCATACGAAAAAATAGTCCTCGATAAGTTAATTCGAACCGTTCAAGACCTGTTTATGGCAACCAATATCAAAAACTCTGAAGCATTCAAAGCAGCTGCGTCACGGGGTAGGTCGGTTCTCGATATTAAGAAATCTGAAGAGTTATGTTCACCAAAGCAGCTGGATATTGCCGAAGAATCCGTAATGTCCGTATATCAACAGTTTATTAATGAGATAAAGAGTTTTTCAGCGAAGGAAGGAGTTAACGCATGAGTGATGAACAGCATATCGGAAACGATAAATCGCGTTATCTAAATACGCCAAAGCGAACCGATGTAGGCCACCGTTCCGGGTTAGCTAACCTTAAGAGTCCCCCTCGCATTAAGAAACTCTTTACCCTTCATAACGGGCGAAAACTTGAAGCTGAGCACGTCACTGTAGCAGCTGAAAATGTCGCTACTGAGACCGCCGTTCACCCAATGAACCCGCGAAATCAGGAAGCGCTTACCACAAACGCAGTACGAGATATCCTGCAACAAATTGAGTCAAGGGGTGTTGATACTGAAGGTGTTGCCGTTAAACGTGATGGCGTGTACCTGCTTATTGAAGGTAGCCGCAGACGTTTTTGCTGTATTGCGGCTCAAAAAGATCTGCCTTTATGGGTGCTACCAGATGATCTATCAGCTGAGGACATCAAGGCGATTATTACCGCTGCACAAACATCACGCCGATTCTCATACCGAGAGGTTGGGCTTCAGTATCTGGAACTAATGCAGGAAAAAGGATTCACCAAAAATGAAGAGCTTGCCCTCTTTCTTGGCATAAGCCATGTGTCAGTCTTTAAACGTATTCAGGCGGCGCGTATTGACGGTTCGTTGATAGCTCTGTTCCCGGATTATGAAGGTATACCAAACTCCTTCTACAGCCGGTTGTCCAAACTTCAGAAATACGTAGAGAGCAACCTTTTCATTCTTGCAGATGTAGTTGATAGGGTGAAAGAAGAAATTGCTAATCTGGACATCAGTGACATCCCGGAAGCGCAGAAAATTGTCATGGCGCAGATCACAAAGGCGGTTGAATTACTCGATCAAAAGCCACCTGCAAAAAGTTGGGAAACCCGTGATCTGGCTAATTTTGCTAATAAGGACAAATACGCCCGTATCAGCAAAAATGCATCAGGCCGTAAAGTTCGCTTTGAATTTAACCGAATGAGTACCGAGCTCATGGCAGAAATTGAAGCATTTATTACGGATAAACTGAGTAGCGAAAAATAACAATTCGCCATTGCTTGATTATCGAAACTGCACCTCCTGGTGCAGTTTTTTTTTGGCCGCAAACCTATTCGTCAGGAGGAGACACCGGTTGATAATAGGAAAAAAACAGCTCATGAGGTGGCTATGCTTTCGGAAAAAATTGTAACCCTGTTTTCAAATGACGCATTAAAGCGTTTCACGATTCTTGAGGCTTACGCCGAGCTAAAACGTCAGGGTACTTTTAGCGTTTTCCTTTCGTTCATCGATCCTCGTACTGATTGTCTCGTAGAGGGTAACTTTCAATTCTACCCGAACCCCGTTAAGACCTACTCAAACATGGGAGTATGCTATCTCACTGAACATCTTGGGCTAACGTTAAAAATCCCAAGCTCTATGGAATGGTGGGCTACACATGAAAAGTCAACATTTCATAACCAAGACATCACCTATCTGAAGGAGGGTGAATACGTAAAGGCAACCATTAAACTGGAAATAGGCTCGCGGATCAGAGTTCCTAATGCGTTCGAAGTTGCCCCTTCCATGTGAACTTAAGGCATATCAAAGTAAATTACTGACGAGGACGGCTATGGCACTCACGATAAAAACAGAAACACTAAAAGCTACCACAAGCCCAACATTTGAGGCTTTACGTAATCGTTATAGCCACCGTAGTTCTGACGATGAGATTGCCGTCGATCCGCTATGTTTATCTCGGGATGATCTGAATGAACTTTTACAGGCATGTCGTGGTGATGGAGAGTCAAAAAATCGACGAGCTCTTGAATCGATCATCACTGCACTGGAAGGTGATTTCGATAAGCCTGTGAGCAGTTTTCCGGCATTCGGTCGTGTGTTACTACAGTATCTGAAGTCAAATCGAATTGATGGCTGGATATACCGACGCGGTCATGACGGCAACCTGTACCCCGGTCTTGTTACAGCAATAAAAGAAGTAAAATCAGAAAAAAACTCTGACCGTCCCCCATCACTATTGTTACAAATCAGCTGGTATGGGTTCGGCGAATATTCGCACTCCAAAAAGGTTTACGGAACCCAGCTTACCGCCCTGAATTTCGAGCCTAATGAGGTGGCGCGGCGCAGTGTCGCTAAGACACTGGCCGACCGTGATATCTACCATGAAACGCATGAGCTGAAACAAGAGTACCTGGAACAACTAACGCGGTTTAAGGAAGTGGTCGACGGGCAATTTGGCAATCAGTTTAAAGCAACCGGCAGGGCTGTCAGAATGGAATCGTATAGCTACAGCGACCGGAATCTGGAAATAGCAGGGCATAAACTGATACACGATTTGCCTGATAGTGAGTGCGATGCCTACGGTGCAGAAGTGGAGTCGCCTCTTTTTGAAGATGACCAGTTTGGCCTTTTACCCGAAATTCCTGTGCAGCGTTATTTTGATCTCTCGCTGCAAGACTTTATCTGGATACATGCCAATAACGTAGAACCATACAAGTATGATAAAGAACTGCCAAAAAAGATGGTTTTGCCGGAAGACCACCGTGATTTACTCGATATACTGACCACGGATATCAGCGCTTTCACCAGCGATATTGTTGAAGGGAAAAGCGCGGGTAACATCATCATGTGCGTGGGCTCACCCGGACTTGGGAAGACATTAACTGCTGAAGTGTATGCAGAGGTCATTGAACGGCCCCTGTACTCAATTCATGCTGGCGCACTGGGAACCAACGCCGATGACATTGAGAAAAATCTGCGGACGATTCTGACCCGGGCTAAACGCTGGAACTGTGTCCTGCTTCTGGACGAAGCCGATGTGTTTGTCATGCAGCGTGGAGCATCACTGACTCAAAATGCCATCGTTGCGGAGTTCCTCCGTACACTGGAGTATTTCGATGGGTTGATGTTCATGACAAGCAACCGGGGTAGTGACATCGATGAGGCTATCATACCAAGATGCGCTGCAATCATTCACTATGATGTGCCGGAGAAATCAGATGCCCAAAAGATCTGGAAGATTATGGGTGAGAACTTTGGCGTGAACATTCCTGATGAACTGGTCAGATCACTTGTAAACACTTACCCAGAACTTCCACCACGTGACATCAAGATGTTGCTACGGCTCACGTTGCGAATGAGCGTGAAAGAGCAGGGGAGTGGTAGCATCCCGACACTGGATATTGTGCGGAAATGCGCGATGTTTCGTGGGATAGAACGAAAGGGAAAAGAAAAAGCCCTGTGATAACGATGCCGGGTTCGCCCGGCATACAACCTGCTGGCCCAGCCCAAAGCAATCCGAGTTCTTCAGCAAAAGCAGCAGCGTGTCGGAAATAACTGTGTTATAACAATTCAGGTGATCATGATGAGAAGTTGATAACAATGTTTAAGCTAAGTCCCATAAGAAAAAAAACAAACAAGCTGCATAAACTCCTTAATAACGGCTATCGTTTCGTAATCATGCATGAAGATGAAATTATTGAACCCTTCCGCTACGAAATAGAAGCCAGACGAAAACTATTCTTTGGCAGAAAACTCCTTTCTATTTCCGACCTCATCGACTCAATAAACGATAGTGTAAAAACCCAAGCAAAACGCGCCCCTTAACTATTCGTCACCTGAATAACTCCAGCTATGATAAACATTATTATCAAGCTTAAAGGTGATACTTATGAAACCGTTTGGGATTTTCTATTCAGTAGAAGGCTGCACTTGTTCACTGTGCCGCTCGCGTGGCTATCGTAAAAACAATGCATACGATAGATCTCTTCGTGTAAGCAAACACCGCGCCCGTCAGCAGGCCAAGCGTGAAATCCGCTCCGCCGTATTCAGCATCGACAATTAAGAAAGGTTGATGATAAATAAGAAGAATAACGAGGATAACAAATGACTGATGAAAACCAAATAAAGGTGCTGTTTTGCATTCTGCGTCGTCGATTCGTGGATTATGTCCCTGAGTTTGAAAACTGTGTAGAAGAACGGGAAGTCATCAATGAAACGCCGAAGGGTTACCGTATGTCCGTCTCCTACGGCACATCAGTTTACCTGCACGCGGATTATGAGTTTTTCGAATCACGTCAGGCAGCGTATCAATGGTGCGCCCGCCGTGTGACCGCTAGCATTGAGAAGATGAAACAAAAAATGCAGGCGGCAGAAGCAACAAAAATAAAACTGATAGAAGCATCCGGGAACTGTGGCGAATAAGATGACACCACGTCAAATTATCCTCTCACATATTACAGCTGAGAAAGCACTCCCACGAGGAACGCTGATCTGGTTATTCTACGAGAATGCCGATGATTTAATCAGCCTGAATGAAGTGGGCGATAATCTTGAAAGGTGGCATCAACGAGTTGGGTCGCCTGAAGAAATTCAGGTGATACTGGATATGCCTGATGACGATTCAGAAGTCTGGCTATTCAGCCCAACAAAATTATTCTCCCCACGGGTAAAAACCCCCGTTCTGACAGCCAGAGATAGGGCAGTTGCTCGCTATGGCGTTTCTCGCGTTATGACGGCGGAGAAAGTTGTTTTTCTGTATTCAGGGTATCTTCTGCACCTCTATAGACAGGCATATGGTTTCACCGGCCCTGCGCCTGAAGTTCGGGTCAACTGGAGTGCCAAACATTCATGGGGCGGCAGGAGCTCAATCACTATTTCACCATCGTCCATTTATCCTGACAGTGATACACCGCGCTATCGCTACCATGAGTACGCACATATAGAGCAGCGTAAGGACATCGGAGCATTTTATTCAATCAATCAACTGGATCATATCAAAGGCGTAGTGGCACATGAGCTTGCGCACTTTTGCCAGCGCCACACTGGAAAAGATAATTTTAAATTTGGTTTTCCGGTACTCCCTGAAAAAGATTTCAGAACGGCTCATGGTGATGGGTGGCAGTTCTTGTATGCATTTTTCAGAACAGAATTAAATAAAAGAATTCAGCGATAACCCAAAAAAAGGCATAACCAATGTACCTTCTTTCCATTTTATTATTTACATTTGTTTATCTGTTATCCTTTAATTCTGTTATAGAGGAAAATAGAGACCGCTATTCCATACAGACTTTTGCAATAGTGATGATCACGATATTCCTGATATCAATGCCAGTAACAACAACTTTTGTGTCGTTGATGCTTGAAGAAAACCAGAGAGAGCATCGTGATTTGATTTCCTTCCTGCAAATCAATTCCGTTTGGTTCGCAGGAGCCGGGGGGCTGGTGGCTATCTTCTTGTCAGCCCTGACAATGGTTCGCCTGAAGCAAAAACGTATCCGTCACAAAACATCGAACCTTAACCTCATCGTTGTGGGCCTTTTCGCGGGCGTAGTCTCTTTTGCCAGCGCGTATAAGCATCTAGCTTTCTTCAGTGGGGATGATGCGGGAGTGTTTTTATATGAGGCTATACCAGCCATCGATGACATCGACTGTAACGCGCCAATACTCCTGGTGAAATGGGAACCTGACTCAAAGAAGCCAACTGCATGGCGATGCCCTACGGGCGTTGCATTCAATATCAATAGTCCTACTCCATTCCTACCTTGGGGTTCATATGAGGAAGGGGAGAGTTCAAAACTAAATGAAGTGATGACAATTTTGATGAAAAATGCGGTCAAAATCGAAAAACGTCGCCATCTTGATGTCATCATTACGAGCTAAGGCCTTGTAATCACTGGATTACAGGGCTTTTTTATGTACCCGAAAAAAAAGAGACATTTTGTCCCCAAATACGCTTCGTCACCTGTTTGGTGTGTGTTTAACTGGATTTACAGCAAGCAACGAACCTCGCGACACAATAACTAAAGCGGAGAAACACCATGAACACCGACGTTAAAGCTATCTTCGAACAAAGCCGTACCCTGGAAAATCTGGAAGGCGCTGCGGTACTGATGCGCAGCTTAGACAAAGCGCCATCATCACTCCGAGCACTGAGCGATTTCGTAACCAAAGCGCGTAAAAGCGGCAATACGGAACAGTTCGAAGAAGCCGATATCGGGCGTAACAACGTCTTTGCGGTGAGCCCGTACTGGTTGTTTGTGGAAGAGGGACTGAACCTCCGCGACGTAAATTATGACCGTGCGGTAATGTTCAAACACGCTTATCTGGAACGTCCTCAGTCAGTGCCTGTCATCCGCGTTAAACCAGTAGTAGTGGAAGGCGTAACCCGCCTGAAAATCATTGATGGCCACCACCGTTTTGCTGGCCTGATGATGGCGATTGCTGAGGGCGCGAGCTTCCAGAAAATCACCGTCGAGGAATTTGAAGGCGGCAAGGACGAAGAAGTCTACAACATGATCGAGAGCGCCAACTCCCTTCAGTTGAAGATGGTGGAACGCGCTGAAGGCTTCAAGCGCCTGATTGGCTGGGGTCACACCATTGAGTCGATTGCTCAGCGTCTGGGTGTCTCTCTGGTCACCGTTCGCCGCAGTATCGTGCTGGCAAACGCTGACTTCAGCATCAAGATGCTGGTGAAAGAAGATAAGGTATCTGGTGACGTTGCCGTTGACGTTATTAACGAATGTCAGGGTACTGACCGCGACCCGTATGAAGTCCTGATGGAATCCCTGAAAAAGGCAGAAGGAGCTGGGAAAACCCGCGTCACTGCCAAATTCGTGAGTTCCAAGAAAAAGACTGGCCTGAAACCGAAAGTTATCCGTAAAACCTTCGACAGCCTGTTGCCAACCCTGAGCCAGCTGCGCGACCAGATCCCGCCGCAGCCGGAAGGTGAGCATGAAAATCAGATCGAAATTACGGAAACCGTGCCGGAAGAAGTCGTCTTACGCCTGACTCCTGAAATGGCCCGTACTCTGATGGCTACCCTGGCTGAACTGGAATCAGCAAAACAGGCAGAAGATGCTGAAGCTAATGGTGACAACGACGGTGATAGTGCTGAAAACAACGGCGGTGCTGACGATGCGACTGATGCCGATACCGATGGCGCTAACCAGCAGAATGGTGAAACTGAAGAGACTCAGCTGCACCCGGTGTACTAACCTCCCAGCAGGTCTTTAACAGACCTGCATAAAATTCCTTTTCATTCTGATGGGCCGGATAAACCGGCTCATATTTTTGCACATATAAATGGCCGCATTTTGCTGTCTTAAATTTTTCGATGATAGACAGGAGCGCATTAAAATATCAGGGTTATAGACTTTTTTGGATAGCAATGGGGGTCGCGTTGAATATTCAGACTAATTATATCGAGCTGCAAAATTGGCTCGAAAAGGCAAAAAGTATTTATTCCTCCGCAGGATGCCCGCACGAAAGAGTTGATGATGGCATTTTAAAAATTGCAATGCAGGTAGCGGCTATTAGAAAAACAAAACCAGATATGCTGCATGTATTCCTTCAGGAGTTAATTACTGAGTTCAAGGGTTATAAACTCATTCAGTGCCGATTCAATAAATCCAATTATGAGCATTTTGTTATGACCCCGGAAATTCAGATTCTGATCGGTGGTCTTATGGATAAAGCGTCAGAGGGAATAATGCTGGCTTCTATCTGCCACATGCTACAGGTAGATACGTTATCCGAACTTCTAAGCCTAATCCCAACGGGAATGCCAGACACCGATGTACTGGATGCGCTATGGCGTGATCAGAAGACGCCCGCAGGACTGAACCTGCTTGATGACTTCGTACTTCTGGATACCGTTGCGCTGGCTAATAAGCGGGGGATTGCTGCATGAATGTATCGGCGTTGATTAGTAGCCTCTATGTGACCGTTATCGCCGGGCAGGAGCTGGAAGCAAAAGCTCTGGAGCATCACGAACGCCGTACAGCTGGTCGATTTTGCCGAAAAACACTTTCTGTCCACGCGGTGAAGCGCAAGCCCGGGGTGGAATTTCTGGCGCGGCTGAAAGTCAATTACGCCCGCGCCAACCTGACAAACTGCGACCCCGGTACAGTAGCCGAGCTGAGGCTGGTGGGCCGCTCTGATGAAGCGAATGAGCTCTCTGAAGCAATTCTAAAGGCAATAGCATCCAGTTACCCGGAGTTGGTATCGGAATGCGCACGACAATTACAAAAACAAAAGCTATTCCAGAACCTCTGAGGCCACTTATGACTATGGCGGACATCTCGTTTACCGAAACAGGTGAGACAAAGCAAACAGCTGAATACAGCTTAAAAACCCCTCCGCAATCGATAGAAGCGGAACAGTCCGTGCTGGGCGGGTTAATGCTTGAAAACCAGAGATGGGATGATGTGGCAGAAATCGTTAGTGAGCAGGATTTTAGTTCTCGACCGCATCGCTCAATTTTCTCTGCAATGAGATCGCTCGTTGCGAATCAATTCCCGATTGATTTGATAACCCTCGCTGAGCACATCGAAAACGAGGGAGAAGGTAAGCTGGATAGTCTCGGCGGTTTCGCCTATCTGGCAGAACTGTCAAAAAATACGCCCAGTGCGGCAAATATAATTGCCTACGCGCAGATCGTCAGGGAACGTGCCGTAATCAGGGAAATGATAAAAGTTGC
The DNA here is from genome assembly GCF_043945575.1 of Enterobacter cloacae complex sp. 2024EL-00214. Taxonomy (NCBI): domain Bacteria; kingdom Pseudomonadati; phylum Pseudomonadota; class Gammaproteobacteria; order Enterobacterales; family Enterobacteriaceae; genus Enterobacter; species Enterobacter cloacae complex sp. 2024EL-00214. Next base: position 60,480 of record NZ_JBIMRC010000022.1, read on the forward strand.
CAACGAAATAACCGAGGCCGGTTACAACCCGGAAGGTAGGACAAGTGACGAATTGCTTGATCTTGCAGAAAGCCGGATTTTCCAGATTGCAGAGCAAAGGGGAAATAAAAGCGGTGGGCCGGAAAATATCAGCAGCATTCTGGACAGAACCGTTACCAAGATTGAAGCCTTGTTCCAGCGTCCCCATGACGGGGTCACTGGAGTTGATACCGGCTACGTGGACGTGAACAAGAAGACAGCCGGTCTACAGCCCTCGGATTTGATTATTATCGCTGCCAGACCCTCAATGGGGAAAACTACGTTTGCAATGAACATCTGCGAGAATGTATCGCTGACAAACGATAAGCCCGTCATGATTTTCAGCCTGGAAATGCCTACGGAACAGCTCATGATGCGCTCACTGGCATCGCTATCACGCGTCAACCAGACCAGCATCCGAACCGGACAGCTCGATGACGAGGACTGGGCCCGGTTATCCGGCACAATGGGACTGCTGCTGGAAAAAAAGAACATTTACATTGATGACAGCTCTGGCCTAACACCTATGGACGTTCGCTCCCGGGCGCGTCGATTGTCCCGCGAACACGGTGGGCTTAGCCTCATTATGATCGACTACCTTCAGTTGATGCGTGTACCGTCGTTATCTGACAACAGAACTCTGGAAATTGCTGAAATCTCCCGATCTCTGAAAGCACTGGCAAAAGAGCTGAATGTACCGGTAATCGCTTTATCGCAACTAAACCGCTCGCTTGAACAACGTGCCGATAAACGTCCGGTAAACTCAGATTTGCGAGAGTCAGGCTCCATTGAGCAGGATGCTGACCTGATCATGTTTATTTACCGTGATGAGGTCTATCACGAAAATAGCGATATGAAAGGTATAGCCGAAATTATCATAGGTAAACAGCGCAACGGGCCTATAGGGACAGTACGTCTCACATTTAATGGTCAATGGTCTCGATTTGATAATTATGGTGGCCCTGAGTATCATGATGACGACTGACCATAAAAGCTACTGACCTTATCCTGATATTTAATTAAAGGTTTTCGACTGTTTAATTTCGCCAGCTGATTGGCCCGATAGATAATGGTTCTACGGACAGCAATCTTTTATATAGGTGTAAAATGAAAACGATACTCTCAGCTTTATTATTCGTTGTTTCATGGAATGCACTGGCACAGGATGAGGGAAATAGTGGTGATAAAAAGCAACAGGCAACGGCAACTATTCAAATTTCGATTACAATTTTACCCGAACCGGTAAAACCAAAGATCACCAAAGAACAGGTGAGTGATACGCTAACCGTCATTTCTTATGAATGGTAGCATCCAGACAACCAACGGTTAAGCCTGCTCCAGCAAAGAAAAGTATCTTTCTGAACATCACTTCGTCACCCGAATGCCTCGTGATTTAATAAGTAAACAAACCGGACAATATTCACGAGGTGTTTTATGACAAATGAAACTCAGAACAACGCATCCGCACCTGAAGAGTTAATCACGCGTATATCGCAGGTCATTAAACGCAAGGATGGATCTGAAGTGAAAATTACTGCTCAGGCTGCGTTCGGTGCAGGGTTAACTCGCTCTATCGATGTATATGTTCTTCGTCGGGATAATGCTGATTCAAACTGGCAAGGTTGCAGTAATCGACCAAAAGCAGGATGGCGGAATATGTCTGTAGATGAATATATCCGTGAAGGGCGCTCTGAAATGCTTAAGGCAGTTACGCCGGGAGAAATTCTAAAGCTCACAAATGCCATTGGCAAACCAATGAGTTGTCTTGATCAATTATTTCCATCCCCGATTACTAAATAAATCATTAAATAATACCGCTGGCCTTATTCGTCAGCTGGTACGCCCGTGTTTAAATAAATATACAAAACGAATAAATAAACAGGTGAACCATGCAACAGGTAATCGACTTTGGCACATCAGAACCGACCCTTGCCCCAATCCTTACCGGGGATAAATGGGATACGGTTTGGCAAACACTGGCTAATGACGAAGACCTGAATTATGTCGATGCCAGCACTGGCACGAGCATGGCCAATCTTATCACCACCGGCACAAACGCCATTTATAAAGCGCTTACTGACGGCTGGACTATGAGCCTGGCGTATTCATCAGGAAAGGACTCTGAGTGCGTTCTGCACCTCTTCCTGATGGCGCTGGTAAGGGCTACCCGCAATGGCACAAACATCAGCCAGCATCACTATGTGATCCACACCGACACGGGCATCGAGAATCCAGCCGTCCGCTGGCTGGCAGACACAAAACTCGCCGAACTTGAGGCATTCGTTGAAAAGCACCAGTTACCGCTGAGCATTGTAATTGGTAAGCCTGGACTGACATCTGGGTGGACTGGCCGCATCCTTTCAGGGCGAGGATTGCCAACATTTTCAAATAGTTCCGCCAGACAGTGCTCGATCGACTTGAAGGTCGATCCTGCACGTCGGGCCCGTGCCGAGTACATGCGAGGACTGCCTAAAGCCGTTCGTCAGCGCGTTTGTCTGCTGCTGGGTTCCCGTGATGCAGAGAGCACAACCCGTGCCATGAACATCGAAAAAAAAGGCGGGAGCGCTGAAGACGTTAAACAGACAAAAGAGGGCGGTGAGCTCTATCCGATCCGTCACTGGCATCAGGGGAACGTATGGGAATTCCTGCTATCGTCCGGGGATGAGGCTCGTTTTGCGTTACCCAGTTACCTGCCTAACAATAATGAAACTGCTGAGCTCTACAAAGAGGCTACGGGCGAATGTGTCTGGACGGGTTCTGAAAAAGCAAAAAGCGCCTGTGGTTCACGATTTGGCTGTTACCTTTGCCAGGCTGTAGGGCTCGACCGCTCTATGGAAAACCTGCTGAATGCCGACCCGGAGAAATATGGCTATATGGCTATCCTGAACCGGCTTCAGCGTTTCATTGCCAAACGCCGTTATGCCTGGGAAGACCGCCATCCAGTGGGCCGCACGGTATACGAAGGTGGGTATATTAAGATCCAGCCAGATGTATACTCGCCGAAATTCCTGGAACGTCTGTTACACATCTGCTGTAGCGCCGACTACGTAGAGCAGCAACGCGCCGATGACGTTGCCGAGAAACTCGCTTACGGCTTGCTGGAAGACAATGCGCATAACCGTCGCATGTCCCGGCCTCAGTTCCGCATCGTCAGCGAAGAAGCCGTTGTGCATGTCGATTTCATGTGGGCTTTCCATCATTTCAATGACAAGCCTTTTAGGGCACTGGAGATCTACCACCGCGTCTGGGCCCACGGCGAGCTGGATCTGTTGACTGATGAACCGACGATGCCTGTAGTCCCTCAGTCCCCAATCCCTAAAGCAGTCTGGCTGAAGGTGGGGAAATTTGGCGATGACTCACTATTTGATGGGCTGGCTGATCCTGTTGCGGAAATGACCTATTTCGACGGCGGAGATGACGAACGCGCCGCACGTGTCATCAAGACAAGAGACGGCCACCGTCGTGTTGTCAGTTTCAGCGAAGATAACGAAGTTACCGTAGATGAAGAGTCTGCAAGCTTTGTGTTATGGGTGGAATACCCACGCCTTAAATCTGCTATTGAGAGCGGGGCGTACACCGCTGGGAGCGCGGCGCAGTTCTACCTGCGTTTCGGCACGGTATCTCTGTGCAAAGGTAAGTCAGCCTTGTATCACAAAATGATGCAGCGTGGTCAAACCTACCATCGACTCGGCCTGACCGGATTCCAGTCGATGGAAGGGATCACAGCTCGAAAAGACCTTCGCATCCTCTCGACCGAGAAATACCAGCATGTTCTGAAAAGAACGCTGGAGGCCCGGATCATTCGTTTTAAATGGTGGGCTAACCTCGCTTTCACCATCCAGTACCACATGACCCGCATGACAGAATTTGGGTTCTGGCTGCATCGCGTCTTACGCCAGGAAAGCCATAACGAGCTTATGGACGAGAAAACGCTGTGCAAAAACAGCCTGGAAACTGTCCTGATCAACCAGACCAATGCCTGGTGTCTTGTGATGAGTGACGTGGGCAACAAACCTGATACATCAAATGCGCTGCGCCGCTACTGGAGACAGGAGCGGGCCCGAGCTTTCGCGCACTGTGCTTCAGTACCGGAAGTCCTTAAATCGCTGGTGGCTCGTGAGATGTTCAATATTTATCGACGTGCGCTTTATGAACTCAATAGCCATAAAGAGTTGAGCCTTGGCCTGATACACATACAGGAACTGGCAACTCAGAACGCGGACGCGTTACGGATCCATATCAAAATAATGATGCGGTTAATCAGGCTGTGGCAATTGTCAGGTTTAACAAGCATTGGTCAGAGTGAATTTTGTGAGGCGGCTTAACTGCCTGGAATAAAGGGAAAATAATGAAAATCATGCTTTCACTAGGCTCTGTTGCTATTACGACAGTAGCATCTATGTTGTTGCTGTGCAGCCAGGCTAATGGCAGCAACGGGAACAGGCCTTTACGGATCAACGAACCTGTTCAGATTACTATCGAACAAGTGATGTATCGCATTGCAAATGGTAACCAGAATATCGGCATGAAAATGCGTGAAAACCCAGTGCTGTTTTCGGGTCATGCCGGAATCAGTGTAGAGCTAAGTGATTTTCCGCCCGGGTCAAAATCCGCGCCCGTACCCGGAACTACCGTAATGCTGCGTACCGCTTTGTCTGGTCAGACAGAGGCCTGTTATCAGCAGCACTGCTACTCAGCCGAAGTGACCACGTACAACGAATAGAGGTCTTGCTATGGCAGACAGAACTGATGGAATGAAAGGAAGAGCACTGATTAGGCAGTTGTCCGGTATGCCACCCGGCGTTAACCCATTAAACGTTCCTCAGCCGCTTAAGCGAACCGTGTGCCTGGCAAAAGGCATAGTGGATACATGGGATAGTTTTCCATCCGAAAACAACCTTGCAATCGCCCTGGAAAACGCCGCTGCAATATCACGGCTGGCGATAAGCCTCCTGCAAGAACGGGAAGTACTGTACCGGCAGCTGGCATCTCTTGGAGTAGAACCAGAGAAAATGAAACAATCCGTCGAAGCCATCCCGATGGAAACGCTTTTAAAAAGCCTTCCAATGAGGAAAAAGTAACTTTCTAGCGTTTTTTGTTTCCGCTGTAAGAAGACACCTTTTTTGGTGCTCAATAGCAGTATTTTTTTAACAGATAAACTAAACGAATTCAATATTTCTTAAATTCAAGCACATTTTGTCTTCTTTTAAATTTCGTCGTAGGTTTAATGCAGTTAATAATGTTACTCACGGATTAATTTTTAAAAAATACAGAGCCTAATCAGGCTATACGGGTTTTGTAATTGCTATCATTAAAGTCACGAGGAAAACCATGAGTGCATACGTCGAGCAGGTATTTAATGATGTTGAAAAAATGCGTGGCAAAGTTCTGGCCGACCGATTCCGCATGGTATTCAAAAAAATCCAGCTTGTGAAGAACGACGACTCAGACGAGGCCTACAACCTGAAGCAACAGGAAAACCTAGCCGCTGTCACTGAACTTCAGAATGCTGGTGGTTTCATTGATTGGGACATCAAGGTCACTAAGTATAGCAACACATCCACTCAGGTTGAGTTGCGGCATAAGGTAGATGGTGTGCTGGTATGGCGCGATTTTACCTTCGTAAGCGATTTTGTATTCGAACTCGCTAAAAACGTTGTCTATTCAAAAGAGACGGTCTGAATTCAATTATTGCATTAATAACCGGTGGAAAAATGGAGCAACTGACACCTGCAAAACTCGACTCGATGATTACTGAGACTACAACTGAACTGCTATATGCGCAGAGGGCACTTATCAGCCCAAGCCGAGCTGATGCGATGGAAAAGAAAGCGTCTCAATTACTCAGCATATTATTGGAGTTAAAGGAACTAAGAAATAAAAGCCCACAAAAAATCATACTGCCACCCCCTGCATGTTGCTTTGCAGATCATAGTTATCCTGCATATTCCAGAGACCAAGTTATTGCAATACTTGATTCTCTTGGACATAAAATTATTGAAAAGGAAAATTAATGCGCCAGACAAAAATCGTAAATATATTCTATGCCAGTGCTGAAGAGCTTCAGCTAGGCATTAACGAGATAGATACTGAGATTACGACCGCTTTGCAGAACGGCAATATGGAAGCCGTCAAAAAAGCAACGTTACTTAAAAACACCATGATTAGTCTGCTGGACAACAAACAGAAGGGCGAGCTGGTTCAAGAAACGTGTACGTCAGGCGAAAAGGCTGATTCATCGGTAGAAATAACGGACGCAATGGCCTACGCGTTCCACGCGGCATCTGGTGAGGGTGCAATTGGTTCCGATGATGTTGAAGAGATAAAGCGTGGTCTGCGGGTAGTTATCAATGAGTGTGGCCTCACAAATCACCTCGTAAAGATCCCTGCTGGTTTACACGATGCAACAGCTCAGCTTGTAGTTAACTTCGCCTCTGAGATGGCGGGTAAGCTTTACCGGGCCCAGGAGAAGTATGGTCGTGGGGCTGAATGGGCAAAATCTGACTGGAAGGATGAATGCCTCAAAGAGCTCCACCGACACCTTTCAAAAGGTGATCCACGTGATGTAGCAGCCTACTGCATGTTTTCGTGGCATCACGGTTGGCTGACCCACAGCGAACAACCTGCTATAGCGGGGCTCAGCGAAAGAGTTCTGTTCGATAGCTTTATGAAAGATGATTACTCACCTGATTCAAGTGGTTCAGTATCAGAGGAAGAAGAAAGGGTCTTTCTTGAGGTGCTCTTTCACATATGGCAAGGCCGGGCCGCAGTTCAGAATGGATTAACTCAACAGGAAATGGATATCGTAATGAAGTACCGGGAACAAAATCAGAAATAACATTACTGCGTTCTGACAACCAGTAAATTAACTCGATGCGGTATTTCAGAAAGGAAAAATTATGATCGTTCTCAAATACCCTCCTTACCCATCGCCCTTCTGGTTCCGGGGGGAAAAAGATAAAACGGGTGTGGTTACCGAGGTTGGAACAGTTTATGTGGAAGCAACAAAGGATAACCTGCTGCTGGTGGAGGGCACACTCCCTCCGGTAGGTGCGACTTTGTTTCTTACACCTGACCGGTTCGATATTAAAGCTGAAACTGAGATTGATAGCCGGGCCCGACGAGAGGAACAGGCCAGACAACGTCTGACACGGCAAGAAGAAGAACGACAGCAAAAGGCCGCTCTCGATATGAAGCTGATGCAACAGGCGCAAGAGCGAAACGCTCGTTTGTATCTTCCGGTACGATGGACAAGCGGATTCAAATCGGTGATTTCCGGGCTGACGGAAAACAGTAGCGGTAACGGTATAAACCGGCGAACTGTGATTCACGTGCTTTTACTTGAGGACATACGTGATGGGCGCCTGGTCAGAAATGAAGGGGATTTTCTTTGCACCGCCGCAGGTGGAAGTAACGGCAAGCTTTGGGTTAACCCAGCCACCCATAGTGATGGTGAGTACGGGCCTTACGTATGTGAAATAACGTGTAAGCAGTGTATTAAGGCTGCTCTACGTTGGCAGGATAAAAATAAGGCCGTCCCACCGGAATGTGTTCCGTAGGTATCAGGCGAACCGATCACCACGCTATAGAGAGAGGGGACAGTGAACATGCAAGTTGCTAAAAACAAGTACGCCGTTCTGGACAGTGCGATCATGAAAATACTCGGCAAAGAGCCGGTTCCATTTTCACTGATTATGCTTCCAGACGTAGCTGGTGAGTGTTCCCGACTCGCTGATGAGGAGAGGAATAAGCCGATGCCATTCCGCATTCTTGACCGGCGGTTACAGGCGCTAAGAAAGGCTGGCAAAATTCAGTTCGTGACCGGAAAAGGCTGGGTAAACCCTCTTTCCTGACCACCCGCAATTCGTACTGCATCTTCCTTTTCGTAAAAGGCAACTCTTCGTTGCCTTTCATCCCCCAGAGCTATTCGTCACCTGCCCCCCCAACGATAAAATCAAAGTATCACAAACAATATGTCCCCCATTTAAGCCATTAGAAACACCATGTCCTAGTACAATAGCGGCAACATGGCTAAAGCCGGGGGAAGGAGATCATAATGACGGGTATCGTGCGCATTGAACAACCGGTAGAGCGAATTGAACGTTTCCATTCTCTTCAAGGCGGTCAGTACTGGCGGGCAAATGAAGCCATTGCTGAAGAGAACATTGCCGCTTCCGAAGTACTGCTGATTGAATCGCTGCGTTGGGTCGACAACAAACTGCATACGGTCATTCTGCGCACCCACCCATCAAAACATGGCCAACACATTCGGTTTGAATATACCGATGAATCTGGCCGCACTTGTGGCACTACCCGTAGCTTCACTCAGCACCGCTTTTTGTTTGATGACTTCGTTAACAAATTCACCTTTGCTGCTGACTCGAAAGAAGTCCGCGAAAGTGAAGTGCAGGCCTGCCAGCAGTTGGCTCAGAAGCTGACCGTTGAACTTTCCGAGGCGATGACAAACCCTGAACGCATGAAAGAGATCATTGCGGAACGCCTTGAAAAAGAGCAGACAGAAAAAAGCGAGAACAAACTCAATACTCTACCCGCGACGATTGACCAGTACACAAACCTCGCCACCGGCCCGTTAGAAAATGCGCTGACATCCGGTGTCAATGAGGAAAGCATTAAGGGAATGATGGAAGCGGCTCGGCATGGACATAAACTGGCCGTCATACAATCTGAATGGCTACAAGGTAAGAATAACGAAATTACCAGGGCCGTTCAGGCCGTCGTACCCTATTACCAGGAAATGGCTGCGGCGCAGCTGGCCGCATTCGAAGAGAGCAGGGAGAACGTTGAATCGCTGATGAAAGGGATTGCGTCTCTGGATCTTTTCATCGGCAAAGATGTTGTCGTCAACACGATAATCAAAGGCAATTCAGCCCCGAGCGACATTCCTCTGACATTTGTCCAGAAAAAGCTACTGATGGATGAGGAGCTCGCTGTCTATCTGGATCTGGGAGACTGGTTCGATTTCACCAAAGCAGATTTATTCGACCAGGCACTGCAAAAACACCCGGGCCTAATCGAGCAGATTTTCCCGACCCAACGTTGCGTACTGGTTATGGCCGTCACCAGACGGCACGTCAATTATCAGGATCCGTGGGAGGCTGCGGCCAAAGACTTTCAAAACAGATGTGTCTTCCTGCTGGTACGAGACGGCGAAAATATTTACCAGGTATGCAGCCCGGTTGAATCTCATCTGGGCGCTCATACGCTGTTCCCTGAACGTGACGAGCAGGACGCGCTTTTTCGCGGTTTTGACGGTTCTCGCATCACCTTCCGCGATGTAGCTTACACTGACCGGCTGCGGGCGCATGAAAAGATGGCGCTGCACTATAAACGTTTCCTGATCCTTTGCTGCGGGCTCGACCAGCGTGAGCGCCTGTTTGGCGAATTCTATGATCGCAGTAGTAACATTAATTTCATCTCGATGGACTTCCAGGAGAAATATTGCCGCTTTATTCATGACGCAGATGGAACCGGTCTGTTGAGTGACCCGGAGGCCGATACCAGACCATCGCTGGAGTCCTACATTAAGCAGGCGAACCAGCACCTGCGTTCTGGTTCACGCGTCTTTTGTGAGTGGAGACAGGTCGTTAATCCGGTTACCGCACCCGGGGCAGCTAAGGATGATTCAGGTAACGGCTACCGGGGACATTCATTCACGGTTGATTTCGTTAAAAGCCGTAGTACCAGCGTGGCATACCAGAAGAATGAAGAGATCTACGTTGATGTGCCAGTCGTTCAGCACACCTACAGCCGTAATGCGAAGTCAGACAAACGAGAATTCAATGCCAAGGTATGCCTCTCAAAATTCAGAACCTCTGATAGCCTTGGCTATCTTTGCCTGGACACGGTGAAATCCGCCGATCTCGAATATTACATTCACAACCGGCGTATCCGGGCTAACCATCTTTATTACATCCGGCTCTTCAAAGAACTTGCGGCACTGCTGAAGCTGGAAGAAACGCATGAAGAACAATACCGAAGCAAAATGCTGGCGGCTTTAAACGCCGGGAACATCGGTGACGAAAATGACCGGGTTGCGGCTGTAGATAAAACGATTCAGACGTGGCGCTGCGCAAACCGAGGTGCATCCCTCCAAAGTGGTCTGGAAGATGAGAAGCAATGGAAAGCGCTCCTTGCCATGATGGATTTAATTGCATGGCGAGGTCATGCAAGCATCCCGCAAATTGAATGCTACTGTGAGCAACTTGGAAACTCTCCTCTACGGCTTGTGGTAATGCCAAACGGCAAACTGGGCCTGTATGTAGCCCCACGAGCTGAAGAACGAAACGATGCAGCTGAGAAACACAAATGGGCTATACGTGTGGTATTGAGTCTGACGCGTACCGGTGTGAAAGAGGTATCTCGCTCATGGGCTCTGGTTAACGAACTGAGCGTATCTGAATGCACCCTCAAAGAATGGCCGCTGGTGGATGAGTGGAAAGGGTTAAAGTCTGTATTTGAAAGCTACGACCGGAAACTTAAAGCTCTGGCAGACATTGAACTGGCCGTGAGACTCTCAAGCGTCTGAATCCCAGCAACCAGGAAGGTCTGAGCGAGCTGGCAGAATTGTGGATTAATGCTTTTGAAGAAATGAACTTCTACCGACCGACTGGCGGGATCGTTCAAAAGCCAGTAATGATGATCCCGATTGGTCTTATTGTCGACCGTGAGGAGTGGTCATACTTATATCTTGGTACACGCGGCTCTGCGGTCGAGTATATCTATCAGAATCTGAATGATAAGGCACTCAAGGCCCGGGTAGCCCACCGTCTGATTTCAAATTACGAGGTCAAAGAGGGTAAGCTCGATAATCTTGCCAATAAGAAAACAAGTCTGGGTCTCTTTTGCACAAAACAGCGCCCGGACATGGCCCCTTTTAGCGCAGACCGAAACATAGAGACATATGGGCCTGATTTCGGCGTTAACCATGCTGTGCTTACGCATATGGTATCGTTTAAATCGCAGATAGCGCTGATTCAGCAAGAGGCAGATCGCGGCTTACACCGTCGCTTCACGATAGCCAGCAACCTGGTCAGTTCAGCCGGGGAGTTGCTTATCGATCAACTGCTCGGCGATGCGGCGCGAGATGCAGATGAGCCGGTAGATATTCTTGAGGTGGTTATTAACCCAGCGCCAACCGGTGAACCAGGGGCGAAGCTGAAGAAGAATGGTGAGACATTCTGGCATAAGCACTGGTGTGATTTGTGTAAGCCAGGAACCGAAGAAAGCCTGGCACTCTCCCACATTCACGCGCCGGATCACGTCATTACGCGGACTTCGTTCAGTTCCAAGGAGGATGCCATCCTCTTCGTACTCAAGACGATGCCGCAGGCCAGAAAATACGAAAAGGATTTCTTCCGCGACAATGATTTCGATGTACCTGATGGGATTATTGAACGGTGGATAGACCGTTAATCATATGCAGTATGAATAAAAAAAAGCCCGCTTTAGTCGTTGCAAGCGGGCTTTTTATTTCTTCGCGTTACAGCTGTGGCATCAATTACAAAACGGAACGGCTTGGTGCCGGGGCGAAGAACGGAGAAAGGGATAGGCACGAGGTGGTGATAATGTTGCTATTCATATGGGGTATGAATAAGAAACAGCCCACTTGCGAGTACTAAGTGGGCCATTGAGGGTCAGGCATAAGACTCAGACAGAGCAGTAGCGGCTTCAAGCGCCGGTTCAAGCGACAGGCTGTTATCGCTGATAACATTCCATCCCTCATTGCCGTAAACAAAATGGACGTAACCTGCACGTTCAGTTTCTTCAGGGCGATAAGCATAGAAGTAGTCTTCATCAGTAGAGAACATGGCTTCAACAATACGTTCTACGTTCGTAGAGCGCTTCAGCACAATCTCTTCTGAGTCGAATACCGAGATGCTATATCCTGCTTCAATCAACCCGGTTGCTGCTGCCCGGGCAATTTCCTGCTCAATACGTTGCCGCTGATCTACGTTCATGCCTGCTGCTCCTCGATGGGAAGTGAAGTCGAACACACGAGAAAGCATGAACTATAGTTCACATTTAATCAATAAAAAAGGGAACTATACTTCACTTATTCTTGGTTTTTTTTAATACTGGTAGTCCTGCAAGCGCATCGTTCCAATGCTGCTCGCGTTCCTCATTACCTGAAATATTACTTATCCATCTTTCGGACTTGCCCCAGCGCTGTGCCAGCGCCTGCCGCGTCCAGCCTTTGCGTTTCATCTCTGCTTTAAATTCATCGCTGGTGGGTTTGTACATAGGTTAATCCACGTGAACTATAATTCACCTGATAGTACGGTAAGGCTGGTTAAGTAACAACGGGATATCGACGGTCATCTTCCGTTCCCGCACACGGGCCAGTGCTCCTGGCTATACTGAGTCAAAAATGCGGAGGACACATTATGTTTGAACGTATAAGCAGGTTTTTCGCTGGCGCAACAAAACAGGAGAGGGCGGAACCGTCAGTCTCTATACCTGAACCTGTTACTCTTGAGGGTGATAACGCGCCATCAGCTATCGAACATGACAGAAAAATAGTCCATGACAGCAGGGTATTTATACATAGGTCTTTAGGCTTTATACTTATGGTATATTCTCCCGAATTATTCAGAAAAGCCATTAATCATGACATATGTCTTGGCTATATATATGGTTATATCATAGCGGCAATAGGTGACGACGAAGAGTTATGTAAAGCATCGGAAAATCGTCGATGGGATGTTGTCGCTGCCTATTATCGAAGTTTATTGGATTATTCAGCTGAAGCTTACTATGAGAAAACTGTAAACGCGATGGATAATTACCACTTCAAACAAGCAAGAAATGTAAGCGTAATGGATTATCACAAAAACAAAATCAATCCTGATGGCGATAATCATCATTTGCGTTTTCTAATGACCGAAATAATTGAAGATAGGGTTGAATAAATACACGTTTCGTCACATGAACGACCTATGGTTTACTGAATATAACGACAACGAACCATAGGCCAGAAAAAATGACACTTCAAAAAGCCAACGAAAAACGTATTGAAAACTTCCTAGCCAAACAAATTCGTCATAACGGTAAGATTTTATCAATGCGTGAATTTATGGATTCACTCATTGCTGACGGCTATAGCCCACGTGCAAAAGCGGAACAGAAAGTAGGACACCCCAGCAGCCGTCAAACCTTTCGCTGGAACAACGAGCAGCAAAGGGAGCACCAGATTAAGCGAGCTCTGGGGGGTACTGTTCTGAAATATTCAATGGTGTCATCTGACGGCTCATTTTATGACATTGAAAAAATTGCCTATGATTACGTCATTGAAAAAATGGGCGGGGTTAACGTTAAGCCGGAAACGATGTGTTTTGCGATTTTCAACAGCCCTTCATCATTGCGGGGCGGGAAGAGAGAGCGCTGTGTAGCTGTCTATAGCCGCACTGTGGCAACAGAGGAACAACGGGTCAGGAGCATGTTATCTACTGACTTCACGCATTATGATCTGGTCTGGTTCGGTGAAGCCACTTCCCAGAAGGAAGCGCTGGAACTAGCCGAGGGATAATATCAATTAGCCACCAAGGAAATAACCGGGGTGGCTTTTTTGTTTTAAACGATTAAAAATAAGCCAAATCACTTCGTCACAAGCATGTGGGTGGTAATATAGACATATAGGCAATCACATTCAACTGGAGGCTAATATGTCAGATTTAATTGCAGCAAGATATGATGAAGTATCAGCTTCCGAGTTTGAAGATGATATGGTTGTCATTGTCATTACCGATGAACAGAGTGAAGATATTGAGGTTATTTCAGACCTTGATGATCTTTTCGTTAATACTGAGGTTGTGGTTATTGATGGTGACGCTTTAGAAGTCGACTATGATAACGCTGGATATTTTTCATCAGAGAATAGCTATGAAGTTTCAGTAGACGATATGTTATTCGACAATACCGTTGGTGAGCAACTTATGGATTGTGGTTTTTTCGGCACTCAAAGCTAATAGATACTCGTTATTTATTATCGCGTCCCAATCGTCATGCAGGTGTGGTTATTTATTTACTGAAAAGCCATGTTTTAAATAACAGGCAACGATAATCTAACAGGAGCGGCTATGAAACTCGAAAACATTAACAAAGAGCAGCAGCTCTATGTTCTTAAATGTGGCTCTATTCTATCAAGCTACGGATTTGATCTCCTGCATACAAAAGCAACCGCCGTAGCTGACTGGATGGACGTTGAAGCACCAGTAGCTGCACTGGGTACAGAAGAACATTTTGAACAATGTGCAGAACTCATGCGGCGCGGGCAGGTATATGCTAACGCTTCCCGGAAATGCTGCCCCGGTAATCTTTCCCCCCAACTAATTGGGCTTGAAGGTTGTCGTGTTAGAGTCACTACCGATGACGGTGAGGAACGCTGTTTCTGGGTTGCAAAAACGACCGGATGGATGCCGGGTCACCTCGAAGTTCCACGCTCGAATACGGCTTATGGCCACCCTGCACAAGCGCATTACAAGTCAGTTCAGACTATTCGATAAGTCACCGGTGCTCCGATTTCGACATGATGCATACCAACCAGACTCACTACTGTTGTCATCGACAAGAATGACAACAGTAGTGAGTATCTATGGCTTATCCTCGGAAAACAGCCCATTATTCATGCCTCCCTCTTCCGGTATGGCATAGCTCACATGGCTTCAGATAAAAATCAAACCGATAAACTCGCCCGCGATATTAAAGACAAGGTTCTCGCCAGGCCTGCTGGCTCATCAGGAGAACCAGTGGAGTACCGGAGTGTCCATGAATTTATGACACTAACCCGCACGGGAACCCCTGCTGATGCCCGCCAGTTCCGGCTGGCTGTTAAAGCTAAGGGAATAGCTATCTGGCCTGATGATGACCCACGCGTAGGGCAGCAATTTGCACGTGACGGCATTCGCTGGGAAGTTCGTCTGAAGACCTTCCGGCCTGAGAGTCAGGATTCATTTGACGATGACCTGGATGAGAAAGTCTCACCAAAACGCTTTGGATATCGCCGGTACGGTGCGATGTCCCGTCCTGATCAGAAGAAATTCAGCGACAGGGTATACTTCAACTGCATGGAGCGGTGTGTCGTCACCGGTGTGAAGACAAAATGCAGGGGAGAAGCAGCACATCTGATTGAGCATCATAAAGCGGGCTCTGACCACTGGAGTAATGGCCTGTGGCTTCGGGCAGACATACATCGGTTATACGACAACGGCCTGTGTGTGATTAATCCCAGCACCCTGACAATCCATTTCCACCCCACTATCCTGGCTAAGGATGACGATCTCATCGCGTATGAAGCTCGGCCAATATTACCGACAAGAAAACCTGTAAACCCTGCCTGGTTAAAATCCCGGTGGGATGAACTTACCTGGCCGAAGTAAGCATCGTGTCTGACAACGGTAGTGAGGCCTAATCATTACCGTTGTCGTAGCAAACGGGCTTCAATGCTTGGCTCATTATCGTTGTCACCAGTCTGGTCAGCTCATAACTATTGCCATCGGCACTGAGATGCCGTCCTGCGCATCGAACTCACATCCATTGTCACTCGATTTTTGAATCTGCCGGGAGTGTAACCAGTGACAATGGTAATGATCACCTTCACATAATTAACGAACCGTTACTACTGGTAAGAGGGTGCATGGTCGACAACGGTAATGACAATTAAGGAAAGTACCTTTCTGTAATGACAACGGTAGTGACTTAATGGTTAACCCTTGTCTGGTTACCGGCAATCAAGTACAGGAACTATGACAATGGTAGTGAGTCATTACCATTGTTATGGCTCATCATACTATCCCTATATACAGCAAGTAGACGGCGTTGCTCACTACCATCGTCATTGGTTGCATGGGTAGCAGAATGTTAGATGACAACAGTAGTGATTCTGGTGCTTCACCATCCGCCTGGTGACAACGGTAATGAGTGATCGAGATCACTATCGTTGTCGCAGCGTTCGGTATGGCTACAACCGGCAAGTTGTGCCTCGACAATGGTTGTGATCCCGCACTCACTTGATTCGTCATCGCCGGAACGACCCCACTGAAATGTACTTGGAAACGATGACAATGGTAGAGACTTGAAAAAATCACATCCATTGTCATTGACCAATCAGGTTAGCTACGACAGCGGTTGGACTCATTTCCATTGTCACCGACAGGCCATGTATTCATACAACGACAACGACAGGGAGTGACGCGGTCACTACCACGGTCATTCATCCCGCCCCTCAAGTACGAGCAGACAGTACGGCGAGTGAATCCTTACCATAGCTACCTGAAAGGCCTGATTAACCTGGAATGCATATGACAACGGTAATGACCAACAGAACTCATTTCCGTTGTCATTGTGCTGGTGGAGCAGTAAGAACTTGGTCTGAATCATGAATGACAACGGTAGTGAGTATTCTTAGTCAATACAGTGGTCATTCAAATGCGCCGGGAGCAAATGACAGCGGTAGTGAGTCAAATCACTCATTACCGTTGTCATTGTGTCATGGGAATCAGCGATAAATCCGTACTGACGATGCCGACAATGGTAGTGAGCGGTATGAGGTCTTCTCCGAGAAGCTGCTCTGGAGAGTTGTCGATGATGACAACAGCAGTGAGCTGCCAAGACTCATTGCCGATGTCATGGTGTCATGGGTATCAGCGATTTGTCTGTACCGGCGATTCCGACAATGGTAGTGAGCGGTGTAAGACCTTCCCTGAGAAGCTGGTCTGGAGAGATGTCGATGATGACAACAGTAGTGAGCTATCTAGTCTCATTACCATTGTCATGAGTGGTCACCCCACAATGACAACAGTAGTGACCGCGTCACTCAATACCGTTGTCATTAAGCTAAACAGGATTCTCTGACGATGTGCAGGGAGGGAGGGTTCCAGGCCGTCATCTGACAGCCCGGAGGGAATGCTAGCTGGCGGGATTGTTCTTTTTCTGGCTTCTAAGGCTGCGAATGTAGTGAAGTTCTTCAGCTGTTAAGTCATGGATGGTTAACGTTTCATCCCCATCAATGGGCTCATCTGGTGGGCACAATTCACCTTCCAGTGGCTCACCATTATTTTTACCCGACGTGCCATTGTTCTCCTCATCAGCATCACCCTCGCCATCACCATCAGGTGGTGGTTGGATATTGTTCAGATTCAAATCAGGATCGCGTTTGTGGATCTGGAAATAAACCTTCCCATCTTTTTTTACTTCGGTGTACTGAAGGTAACCAATGGATGCCAGCTCCTCCAATGCCTTACGTACTGTGGCGTTCTGGCTGTTGGCACGGGTCTTAAGATTTAATCGGTTCTTAAGTCTCGTTAAGGAGATCGGGATTGGATTTGGTGGAAGTGACTCAATGAACGTGTAAAGCGCCTGTGCGCTCTCTTTTTTCGCCAGTTCCTTGATAGCCTTCAGCTGCATCAAAACCTTGTGGTCGTACTGATACAACTCGAATATCTTAGGGTCTATCTGTAGCTCTACCTGATCAGAGTCCGGGTCAAGCAAGGCAGACTGCACCAGGTGCGTCGTATACACCTTTGACGAGTGGGTGCTGGTGAAGGACAACATCACGGATGCCAGCCTGCGTAACGACGCGTCGATACGCTTACGGGATGCGGTAGAGGAACGATAATTTTCAGGGTTACAGAGCTTCAGAAACTCAGTAAATTTGAGGCTGATCTTATCGTTATCAATCGGATGGTTAGCTAGCGTTCGGATGATTCCCATCCACGTTTTGAAGTCAACAGACATATCGAGGCGCTGACCCACGATCGAGATATTGGTGAAACCCTCGCTCTCCATCAAAGAAAGTGTCTGTAGTTCTTTCGTGGCATCAAAGCCAACAGTTTTGTATTCACGACTCTGACGGCCAACGCTTTTTGGTGATGGCACAAACAACCCAAGGCGCATGAGCGCGATAGACTGAACCGTCCTGCTGCTATTAGGACGTAAAATAATTTCTTTACCTGTCTCTCTCTCTGTTACAGAGAAAGCCCTGGTAACCATCTGGCCTTGCTGCTCAGAATCTTTCTCATTGGTCATAGTGGTTTATCGACTGTATTAATCAACAGATTATTGAATACTATCGCCCAAAGCCCTCAGTGTCACTTAAGGGATCTCTGCGACGATCTCAGATTGTGCATAAGTCCAGGCTAAAAAAACGCCACGACTAAATATAAAACTCTGAAATTCACATAAAAACAAATACATACGTAGTTTATCAACAAAGGATCAATTCCGGTGAAAAAGATCCTTTAAAAAATCACTACCATTGTCGCCGCAATCACTACCGTTGTCAAAAAACTCACTACTACCGTTAAAAAACTCACTACCAATGTCAAAATAATCACTACCGTTGTCACCGATTGGCTTCCAGGCCTTGTGCCGTCTGGCTTCCGAGCTGCGGGGATCTCTTGTGATCTATGGGAACTCGTAAGGTACTAATTATTGGAACTACCTTGTGGAAAATGGGGATAAATTCTCTCTTCGAGTTAAATCAACATCGAATAGCTAAATTGTCGAAAATATGTACGGGCATGAAAGGAAAATGCGTATAGAAAACAGTGGATAAGATTTTAATAATTTTGTTTCATCATACAGGTGATAGATGGTATCTATATGAATTATAATAGAAATATACTCAAAACTCTTTAAGAGTTATACCTTCAGATCACACAATAAAACTCACTACCATTGTCACAAATACTCACTACTAACGTCGAAATAGTCACTACCAATGTCATTTTAATCATTACCAATGTCAAAAAAGTCATTACCATTGTCATAAAATGCCCTTGAGCCCAGTAACCATGCGGCTTGCAGCGTACAGGGATCTCTTTTGTACTCCGTTGCACCTTTGGGATCTCTTTATTGGAACTGTCCTGTGGAAAAGTATCTTTTTTGCCTTCGTCAGCTACTGACTCGGTGCTTTACTGATTGTGTAAACAAAACGATAAGAGGCACTCACATGTACGCAACTGCAAAAGAAATTATCGCAAAGCTGCAAAAAATGAACCCTGACGAAAAGGTGCTAGTCCGTGTCTGGTACAAGTCTGATGTTCAGGAGTTAGCAATAGACCGAAACATGCCGCAGGTTTCAGCTAGCGAAGCTGAGTCGACCTTAGCGTTGATAGACCGAACTCACGATGGTGATATCGGTATCAACTGGGATGTTGTTCAGAGTGGTATTGAGACAGTTCGTAGTGGCCAAATTTAAGCAACCGAGTAACAAGGACGTGACTCAACTAATCCACATATCCACCGGGTAGATCAACAGATCGATCCAGATTAAGACCAAATAGAACCAAAAAGATCCCCGCTCCCGCAAACCCGCAGCTGGTAAGCTCTGAAGACCTGCCCCGGTGGGGTTGAGAGGGAAAAAAGTGAGCTCTGAAGGGCTGTCGGTGGGGTTAGCCTGGTAGCTGGTGGTGTTCAAAGGGAATAACGGTGGGATTGGAAGGGGAAAGGAACTTAATTATCAACATCTGCTGTGCTAATGAAAACATCAAATAAAAACATAATCATACGTAACAAATCTCAAAAATAGGTGATCGGTATTCATTTTTTGTCCACACTGGCAGCAGATCAAAAATTTGATGTCAACGACATTTATCCGATTCATCTCTGAAATAACGTATTGATTTAGTACAAATAAAAACCAATACCCGATAAATGGGGACTAAATGACCCCTATTTCTCATGATCAATAAAAATCACCGTGATACATTCGCCCGGACTGGGCATTCCAAGATACCCGGAAAATAACAATAAAACTGGGGGATCCACACGATGAACTCGAATGAAGTTCTTCTTTTCAAGGACGCTATTCCCGACTTCAATCAGCCGTCGACTGGAAAGCTGACGGTGACAAAAAATTCATCAGTACAACCTGTATCACTGCTCCGCCTGGGCGTTTTTACTCCCAGTTGCCGAACAGAGGCAACGGTCACGCTAAACGTGACGGAAGCGCTATCCAGTCTGGAAATTGCAAAACAGGAAGGGTACACGGACATAAAGATCACCGGCCCGATGCTGAATTATTTCCAGGACTTCCGGTGCTGGACAGCAATCGTCCATTCCTTCAGCGTATCGCCTGATGCGCTGAAAGGTAACCGGATTAAAATGCCCTTTAGTGAATTTGCCAAACTCTGCGGCTACCCATCAAAACGCTACAGCACGAAACTGCGCAATGAGATAGCCGATTCGTTGACGAAGATTCGCTCAAAAAGCATTCGGTTTGAGAAGAACCCGGGGATCACCAAGTTCAAAGTAGCCGGGTTGCTGAAAGAGGCGGAATTTGATGGTGAAAGTGATTACATCATCCTGGAAGCCGACGAACGACTCTGGGATTTGTACCGTTCAGATCATCTTACTCTGTTGCGGAAGAAACCCCTGGAGCTACTTACCAGGAATGAAACGGCTCAGGCGCTCTATACATTTTTTGAAGCGCTACCTCAACATCCAGCCCCGATCACCTTTGACAGACTTCGACAGCGTTTACTGCTCAATGGGCGCATTGCCGAACAGAACCGGAAAATGCGAACTGCTCTCGATGTGCTTGCCAGCATCGGTTACCTGAAATTTTACTACCTGGTGGACACCAGCGTACCCACCATTCAGATCACGGATCGGAATCCCAAACTAACAGGTTCCTGATGTTTGAAACGTCTTTTTGCCCGGTTCCGGGAATGTGCTGTCTCATTCCCACCGGTCAAAAACACTAAGTTGACGTTTCCCTCTCAAACCCACCCGTGATTTTGTAGTCGCTAAAGGATAAATAGTCCCATTTACATCTGAAAAGCTGATGGGGCGCGTCAGGCCTCTATTGAATACAACTTGTATTACCATGAAAAATAAAGAAAATAACACTCCTCTTTATAATTACTGCTGTTCGCCTAATCCCAAAAAGATACTTTTTTAATCTGCACAGTTTTTATCGCCGGTGGGAACGAGAGGGAAGGGGAAAATATACCCGGTGGGATTGAGAGGGAAGGCCTGTAGAAAACAACCCGACAATCTTTTGTCGGCTGGAATGACCAGGGTAAATTAAGTTCTGGAGGATAGTTATGACTTCGACATTTGGTAAGCAGCTGAAGCTTTATGCAGACCGGCAAACGGGCGCAAAACGTACTGCTCTTGATTTTCAATATGTGGTTTCGCCTGGTAAGGATGCGTTTCCCACGGTGAACATCACTATGGCTCCGATTGCTGATGGCGCAAAAGAAGCCCAATGGGAGCTTAAGCGCGTCATCCAGCTGAATCGCTATGAATTAACTCAATGTTGCGCGGTATTGTTCGGGCTGGAAAAGGAGATGAGGGCAAACTTTCACGGAACCGATAAAAACAAAGGTTTTACGCTCATCAACAATGGTGCATCCGGCTGCGGGATAAACTTTTCTCATGGTGGGGATATGCTGACGCATATGTTGAACCATGCCCAAAGAATGGAAGTAGGGGCATTTATTCTGAAACGGCAGGCGGATGCGTGGGATATGAGTGTCAGTGACGTTCTTGCACTTTTGCGTCAGTCCGTGGCCATCAAACGGGCATAAGATCACGAAGCAGGTTCAAGAACAGGCTTACCGTACAACAATTTTCAAATCCAAACTGACCCTACTTAACTTCAACTGGAAGGCGCTATGACAGAACATCAGCAGAATAGAAATGTTTGTGAAGTCGGGTTAGCCTGTGAAGCCATGACGATTGATCCCAAAACCATTCAGTCAGCAGTAATGCGTAAAGAAGCCACGCAAGTTGTTATTCCTCACTTTAAGGGGGTTTGTCCTGCTTTTGTCGAATGGGCTGAACAATGCTTACCTGGCGATAAACTTCCTCGTGGGAAATTTTTTAGGTCACGAGAATGGATGCGTCAGTTCACCACTTGCCAGATAAACTACAAGACAGATCATCCAGATGAAGGAAAGTATGGATGGCTTTTTGAAGGAACCAAATATTGAAAAGTTAAGGAGATATGATTAATGCTAATTTATGCCGCAGATCTGATTTTACCCTTAAAAATTCTGCTGGTGGTATTTGTCGTGACTATCATAGGCGCTACCATCGGGTTGAAATTTGTACGCTCCGAAAACAAGATCGTTTGCATGTGGCTCGTGCCAATAGGCTGTCTTGGGGGAATTTTTGCATTGATGATGTTTCCATCAATTACCACAAATGATTTGTTGCTCGGCAAGAGATGGTCGGAAGATTGTCGCGTGGTCGAAAAATACGAACGCCACGCTTTTGAAGCACCGACGAACCGGCTGATTTGTTCGGGGGTTGATGAGCATGTTAATTCAGAAAGTTATGCGGTATTAACGAAAGCTTACCGGGAGCGGGGGGGAGAACTTATTTCGGGATCCCATAGTGTTGAAAACTAGCCTTCAAATCTAATGCTACGGAGTTTTCATGAATAATAATCACAATGTTTTTCCTTGCAATGAATTGGGTATGGGTGATTCCAAATCGGAATTGGAAAGACTCCTTGAATTATGTGAATCCACTCCGCAAACAGGCGAGCCTAACCCCCAGATAGCTAATATGCAAGCATTTTGGAATCGATAACTGGTGGCTCATCTCATATCACTGGCTTCAATTTTTGCTCTCATATTCTTAATGGCCGTAAATTTTCCACACTCAACGATGCAGAGATAAAACAGCTAACATCTCTTCGCAATGAGGGGCGAAAAGACGGTTTTGTGGTCAGAATTCAACCTGTTGATGTAACCCCTGAACTTCAGCTTGAAAGGTATCTTGCGTCAAGTTGGGAAAGCGAAATCGAGATTTATAAACGCGTACCGTCGATTGTCGTGATCTGTAAAATCTCAGGTCTGTCTGCATTGGCAGGCTCGGGGAACAAAATGTTTTTAAATATGGATTACTTAAGTTGCGGAACTGAAACTGATGATCAGGATTGCCAGGATTAAGTCACTGATTGGCGGTTGCAACGAGCTTTGGGTTTGTTAGACTGGCCTGACATACCTTCCCCCATCGCGGGGTGCGTTGTCGGAGTATCAAAATATTGTTTTCCCCTATGCGGGGTTTAATTAGTGAGTAGCGACTGCCCGGGTTAGCGCCTGACCCGTGTCAGACTTCTGAAGGATATTTTGATATTAACCGTCCAGCTGGACGGTTTTTTTTCGTCTGTTTTTAATTTGGATAGTGGTATGGGTAGAAAAAAACAATCAAACCGCAGTGTATCAGCGCCAGCTGTTGATGCTGAAAAAGAAATTATCGACCCGAGATGGAACATCTTTTTCTTTGCGGCAATTGACCGACCGTGGGTGCTTAACCCGCATCTTTTTTACGCTGAACAAGCGCAGGAACGTTTGCTGTCGCAGTTCAGTGATGTGGAGATCAGGAGTGAAGCGACAAAGAAAGGCGAGTCATTTATAGAGTCAGCTGGAGACTGGTTCAATCCTGATTACCACGACGAAAGTGACGTATACGAGAATATTGAACAGATTGAAGCTTGCCACTGGGTTGCGTTGCGGGAAATGAAGGTCACGGTCACGCTTTCCCTGACCGCTGGGATGTACCACCAGTTTGACAAGGCATTACGAGATCTGCTTATCCGGGAGGCCAGAAGCTGGCGGTGGCTCGACATGGTTGTGATATCAGATTTGATCTGGAACCTCAGTTTTCCGAGGCTTATGGATTTGATGGAATGGCTGGGTATTGAAGTACGAAACATGCCATGTTTCCCGTTAATCAGTGCATGTCATCAGGTTGTCAACGTTTATAAACATGGAGATGGTGATGCCCACCAGAAACTGGTTAATGCTCACCCGGAGTACTACTCAGTATGGCAATGCGAAGGTTATCCGCAAGAGAGACCAGCTCGCCACGAAGAACTTGAAGTTTCCGAGGAACAGTTTAGAGAATTTGCCGAGGCGATAACGGTGTTCTGGAAGAGTCTGCCGGAAGGACTATCTTATTCGGGGATGGGAAAAGAGCCTAAGTGGTTTGGCAAGGCTTATGAAAAAGTGAAGTGCGACAAAGAAAAACGCGAGCGTAAAGCGGAAGAATAGTGGGGCACTCTAGCCCCACCGAAACAAAAGGAGAGTCAGACAGCCGGTGACGGTTGCCAGCCTGATTGAGTCTGGATCCATTTGCCTACGGAAATCATGTCGTAACCACCGTTCCCGTAGGACGACTTCACTTCTTCTATTTCGACTGGAACCGCCAGCTCGATGGGGCGGAACCAGCCATCATCACCGACTGTATACCGGCCTTCATGTTCCTTGCTCATTTCGCAGACCCGGCTGGGTGGAAGCCAGAAACCTTCATTTGCTCTTTCGGATGCGATACGAATAGCTTCATCCACGGAAGCGACTTCCCGGATGTGTTCGTTATGCGCGTTTGACATTTTGATCAGAAATGACTTCATAGAACCATTTTCCTCAGCTTAGGCCGGTAACGTTAATCGTCGGGGCGGTCGGTAATATTCCGGCGATAGTGTCCTCATATTGTACTCTGGCATGATGCATAACAGAAATTTGAGAGCGCGGGATTGAGAGGCGAAGTAGTTTGATGATAATCGCTGCGGGTGTACTATCAGCCTGATTCCTGGACTGAAGCCGAACGTCCAGCCGTGGTAAAACTGGTGAACGATGTTAACCTGGCATCGAGATATCGAGACCGTAACCATCTGACTGAATAAGGAGCTTTTATGCCGAATGGGAGAGTGATTTTTAACAAAAGAGGCCGATGGGACTGGCTTGATAGCGGTTGTGATATAGATGAGGATGAATTAAAGCAGGAAGAGTGGTTTGTTGGCGATATGTATTATCCGCCAGACTTTGAATACGATACGTCAATGCATGATCACCAGATTACAGAGTGGTTGTCTAAACCTGAAGAGCTGGTGCGGTATGAGCGAGGGCGTTAACTCAATTTGCTTATCTGAACTGGCTACATGATCTTTCAGCGTGGCCATTTCGGTTCTTCACATTTCCCTGACTCCCTCCTGACAGAACCGACTATTTCATCCATGAACCGCAAGAGCGGTAACTAAATGCCATATCGTGTGGCAGAGTGGTTTGCTCCAGTACCCGTCAAAATAGTCCAACATACAAAAACAGGGTAGCCTGCCCCGGGCTTCACCCGGGCCAGGCTACCCGGAGTCGAACCGTTAACCCGGAGTCGTGGGTGAGTAACGTCGAGTGCCCGCCTGAATTCCGTGCGGCCACCAGCATTGGCTTCACCTTTTTCCGACCGACACTTTCGTGCTGGTTTGCGGCCGCATCTTCGCCGGGCCGGAACACCCTGCATTTTGTGCCGGTGGCCATCACCGGTATTAGGATAAAGGGAAGAATATCGGTGATGGATTCCGGGATAATCGCCGGGAAAACCCGGGCAGAATTCACGTAAATCACCCTCTATTAGTCCAACATACAAATAAACTTCCCCTTTCTGCCCCTGCGCTTCGCTTGGGGCAGAAAGGGGAGCCGTACCTGAAACCTCCGTGTCGTTTTCAGGATCGGGCCCGTGCCCGGGGTAACCATTCTGCCCGGGCCCACCATTTTAAAAAGAAACCGCCGTGCCCGGTCTGGCCATTTCCCCCGCCTGCGGCAACCGGGCCGTGCCGGTCTTTCCGTCCGGTTCCTGCAAACCCCACATAGGGACTCCGGTCGCTGGATGAGCCATGCGAGAAAATATGAGAAAAAGAGAGAAAAAAAGAGAAAAAAAAGAGGGGCCGGGGGCGCGAGGGTTTCAGTGGGTATAAAGGTCAAGGGCGCTTTGCAGGGTGGACGCGGGGGTGTTGACCCTGATCGCATTTGTATGTTGGACTAATTTTGCATATATGAAGACAAGAAAAGACGCGCTGCCGACAGAGCAGGTATACTCTCGCCATCAAATGTGCGGCCAGCGGCGGGGGATAGGTAACGACCGCAGGCCTCCGCGACCGGTATCAATGATGATGATGCCCTGCCAGGTAAAGAGTAGTGACGACGAAAGTGAAGGTGAAGAAAACCCGGGCCGAACGTAAGCAGCATAGCCGGGACATGCAGGCCAAACATGAAGCGGAAAAAAAGGCCGCTAACCTGCGTAATATTCTAAAGAGAGACATTCTGGCCACGCTGGGTATCCCTAAAAATCACGGTGGGCGGGCAGCTCTTTCTACATTCATCACCGAGCACTTACTGAAGGGTGAGAGTCAGGTTCAGATTGTTGCCATGCTAACCGGCAGCGAATTGATGAAGCGGGCACAGCTTGCCGAAATCGAGCGCCTGAAGAAGATCACGGAACTGGCCAATCAAACCCGCAGAAACGAGATCACCAACCGGGCGTTTGAGCGCCTGGGTATCACAACCCGGCATCCAATGGGCGATTTAGTGCTGAGCATGGTGCGCGAACTGGCAAACCAGAATTTAAATACCGGTGAGATAGTAGAACGCCTGAATGATAACGAAACCGTACTGGAATCGCGCCGCCTGCACAAAGAGAAGCGAGCGGATCTTGAACGTCAGATTGATGAAGGTATTGCCGAGCGCAAAAAGACCCGTGTTGATATGCGGGAAGTGCTCGCCTACATGGCCCAGAAGAACGGTACAACGTATACGCCTCCCGCAGACACCTGGCGATCTCCTGAACATCCGAATGGCGATTCACCGACCCGGCATAATGGAAAAATCAGAGAGAGCCGTCTGACCGGCGCTGAAAGCACCCAGAAAGAAAACCCACGTCAGTACGGTTTGCCCAACCTGAAAACCAGTAGCGCTTCCATCAACAAGGCCGGAATGAGTGAGGCCATTAAGCTGGTGGGCGGACGTGTGACGGAATTTCGCACCTATCTTTATGAGCATCGCGATACGGGACTACGCGCTGATGTGCTGGCTCGCCGGTTTATGGCTGAGTCAATGCAAGGCAAAAAGATGGTTGACCCTGTGCCGGTCAATGAACCAGATAATCTCCCGGCTCCCACACACGAACCTGCCAAACGTAAATGGACGAAGGAAGAAAAGCAGGAAGCGCGTGACCGTGCGCTGGCCGCAGCAAGCCA
This sequence comes from Enterobacter cloacae complex sp. 2024EL-00214, assembly GCF_043945575.1. Classification (NCBI taxonomy): domain Bacteria; kingdom Pseudomonadati; phylum Pseudomonadota; class Gammaproteobacteria; order Enterobacterales; family Enterobacteriaceae; genus Enterobacter; species Enterobacter cloacae complex sp. 2024EL-00214. Next base: position 87,499 of record NZ_JBIMRC010000022.1, read on the forward strand.
GGTCGGAAAGCTTAAAGAAGCGGAAACCAACGGCATTACGCACGATGTAGTGCGAGAATCGCAGCCAGCACCCCAGCCAGCCCTGATCTCCGTCGAAGTTGAACAATCCCGCGTCTCCATGCAGGAACCGTCTGTTGCGCCCCTGGCGCACCCTAAACGTGAAGGCTCTACAACCTGCGTGGTGACCAGGCCGGATCAGGCTGATTTCGCTGCTACCGTCCGTCGAAACTGTAACGACCGCTGCGTGATTACAGGAGCAAGCTTACGCCGCAGGACAGAGGCCGCACACCTGGTAGAGCATAGTGCTGGTGGTCTGGATCACTGGAGTAATGGCTTGCTGCTTCGTATCGATCTGCACCGGCTGTTTGACGACAACGTCCTTGCCATTTGCCCGGAGACGTTGACCGTCCACGTTGACCCTGTCGCGCAGGCCGAAGATCCCGATTTGCAGCAATACGATGGCCATGTGATTACCGGGCTTTGCCGTCCGATAGACCCGGCGAATCTCGTCATGCGCTGGGAGCGTTATCAGCGCCGGTTAGAACTGACCAAGTAAAACCGGTAATCCATCAGGTGCGAATCGTGGGAATGCGCCAGCTCGGTAACCCCACGTCACCGGATTGAACCATCACAAAAAAGGAGCCCACCGGGCTCCCCAAAAACGAATTGTTTTATTGTTCCTGCTTAGTTCTACGTAGGTACTCTTCAGCCTTTATCTTTATTTGCACGAGTTCAGCGTAAAACTCACGTTCCATTTGGTATGTTGGCATCTGAGTATAATACTCTTCCACCTGTGGCCAAATTCGCTGAAGTTCTGCATATAAATCATGGAGAGCTCTATCTGCCCAAGATGACGATTGGTAGGATTCAAGCTTTCTGATAGTGGCGCTAAGATGTACTAAACGCGCCACTAATACTTTAGTGTTTACGTATTGTGTTACGGTTCTATCCATGTGGTTTAAGTTACTCATATTATTCCCTAATGAGGTGCTCGCAGAATTACGAGGCAGAGATAACATAACCTTAAAACCTACATACGTGTAGCCCAATCATTACTTTATAGCTAAAAATGCCAGATTTACTCTATGGCCCCCAATCCCTACAGACCTACAGCAGATCTCGTCCACATAGGTCAGTTCCAGCGCAAACTATGGGATCTGAATGTTTGTCGAACGAAAACTTACGGTAGTGAAGTAATTGCCTGAAACATTGTAAATAACTTGCATAGAAAACGCCCTCAAAACAGCGTCCTTTTTTTATCGAAGTTTCAACGGTTCTGGTAGAGTTGTTTTCTGACAGATTTTATTATTAACGTGAGTGGACGCGTCTGGCGAATAAGCTGGTGCAACTTCCCGAAGCCCTCCAAACACCAGGAGACTTAATTTATGGAACTATCAACAATTTCTGAAGCGTTGATTGGTGGTTTAGTTGGTGGCACTATCGCAGCAGGTTCCATCCGGGTATTATTCATTCCAGAAAAGTTTGAGTGGATATTGTTAGCCTGTGTTGTCCTTGCCACTGTTGTTACCTTTTTCTTTGGCCACTCTATACCAAATCCATTTATGATGATAAGCAACATGTATAGTTATTGAATATATAAGACCGTGCTCGTTAGACGTGCTCTGATTGATTTCCATATATGTTTCAAAAGCTTCGGGCCAGTTTTTTCTGTGTTAGATAGGATAACAGAATATGATGACACTTCTTTTTTCGATTTACTGTTCCCTGGTCATTATCGCGGGCGCTTTCTTTAGCTGGTTTCAACGTGAAACTATCGCTACCCGCTGCATTCTTTTTGGCGGACTGGTGATAGTAGCAGCGATCAAGCTAACAACGGATTTTACGACTGTCGCTGTTTCCACGGTTCTGATTGAGGGATTTTTGCTAACGGCTTATGTTATTGCTGTCCGTTTTATTCAGTGCATTGTAAACAGGGCTGCATAAACAACCCGGACAGAATGCCCATCTATTTATATCAGGCTAATCTACGTGTGACATTTCAATCGCTGCGCGAGCTTCAATGCCCTTCGATAGCAACAAGTTTGCAATGCGCTCTGCCAGGTCTTGATTGGCGCAATGAAAGCGAATAGGCAACTTTTCATGTTTCTCACTATCGATGTAGAACATTACAGAATTGATACTGTATAGCGATGCATATGAAGGACGAGGTTCTATCATCAAATTCAATTCTGGAATAGAAGCTAAAAGTTTAGACATATAATCATCCAGCAGTTCAATACAAACTGGCCGGATAGTTAATAAAGCGGGATTTTCCTCCGAACTAGTCCATTGTCGTGCCTGTAATCTCAAAATATTGAGAAGGTGCAACGATTCATAAGGAATTGTCTTTCCCGTCCGTTCACCCAGGATAACGGATTCCAATGTGTTAATTCGGGATGATAGTCTTCTTATCTTCCGCAACTGATAGATGCTAAGTGTTAATGTTATCACAAATAAAACACCCAAAATAATTGCCATATTTATATCCCATTCGGTTTATTCGTATTATGCCGTGAATATCGATACTCCAGCTATAGGTGTTCGGGACATCCTCTACGCCGGTAGTATCTGCAAAAACTTGTTATTCCATCATATAGTGCATCTCTGAAAACACCTTTTTCGGGTGATACAGCCTTTCATTACTCGGTTCCCCTTTTATGCTGCTACCTGCCTATCAGGTGGTTAGTATGCTTACCAGCCACTTTTTACTATATTGTCCGTTTTGTTAACTGATTTGTTAATGCTTCCATTTGACAGGTCTGGAAAGATACTTTTCTGATTTTAGGGGTTTGAGGGCCAACGATGTAAAAAACCACGTTAATAGGTTAACCTATTGTTTTATTTTAATTATTAGGTGCTGCATTTACAGCTACTCCAATGATCATGGGGCTGATGGTCGATGGAACGCAATACCAAGTAGATTGATTGCATAAAGTTCCTTCAATTCCGATCTGCCCTCCCGTTTTCACATCCTACTTCAGTTCAATTTTGTTGCCATTCCTTTACAACAGCTTCCCAATTGGCCGTTCTCTCGACCAATTTCCCATCAGCATCCTTTCTTGTCCAAACATCCCAGAAATCAGGGTCATCAGAATGGGGTTGCTGCTCTTTCGTCAAATTTTTCATTTTAACTAAGACAGGAAGTTCAGATGCCCAGCCCATCAGTATTGCATGTTGAGATGGCAATGAAGGCAATTCACGGAGTAATCCTCGCAAATTGTCGGGTACCATTTTATGAACTTGCTCCTGATCTTTGTCATTGCTAATTCGATGCAGAAGAAAAGGGTAATGACTCCAACTTATTGATAGTGTTTTATGTTCAGATAATGCCCGATGACTTTGTCATGCAGCTCCACCGATTTTGAGAACGACAGCGACTTCCGTCCCAGCCGTGCCAGGTGCTGCCTCA
>NZ_JBIMRC010000023.1:0-88105 GCF_043945575.1 Enterobacter cloacae complex sp. 2024EL-00214
TCCATGTCACTTTGAGTGCCCACACAGATTGTCTGATAAATTGTTAAAGAGCAGTGCCGCTTCGTTTTCGCTGCGGCGCGGGGTGTGCATATTACGCTTTCCCGCTACAGAGTCAAGCATTTTATTTCGCTTTTCTCTGCTGGTGTTCATCTCTGAACCCCGCTAACCCGGCGGCCTGTAAGCCGTTGTTCCGTGTCAGTGGAGGCGCATTATAGGGAGTTATTCTGAAGTGACAAGCACAAAATACAAAAAACTTTTCGTTCGCTCACTTTTCAAACTCAACGCTTATTTAAGACGCGAATCGCCCGTTAAATGTGCGATTTCCCGTGCAAAACTGGCTACCTGCGACCAGTCGGTATAAACCACTTCTTTACGTGTATCCGTTTCACCGCCGGTCATCCTCATAATCAGACGGATCATAAAACGGTCATACCAGCGATAGCGTGGATAGCGCAGCGCGCCAGCAAACACAGCACACAGGTCTGGCTGCCAGGGCGAACCCAGCAAAAACTTACGCGTATAGCTGTTAGTCTGCGGCGTGCGTTTTTCGGCTTTACGGGCAACCAGGTTTACCGAATAGAAAGCACCGGGCAACTTGTTAAGTATCGCCGTATGCTTTTTCACAAAACGATCCAGCGCCGGATGGAAATGACCATAACGAATGGATGCGCCAATCACCACGCGATCATAATCCTGCCAGGCAATATGCTCCGCGCGATTCAGGTTCACCACATCCGAGTAAATGCCCAGCTCTTTTAATTCAGATGCCAGATAAGAGGCAATCTCACGCGTTTGTCCGTCTCGCGTAGAAAAAAGAATAAGTGTTTTCACAGACGACTCCTTATTCGCGCCAGAATGTTGGGGTGAACAGCACCAGCAACGTAAAGACCTCAAGACGACCAAACAACATGTTGGCGATTAAGATCCACTTCGCTATCGGGTTCATGCTGGCAAAGTTATCTGCCACAACCCCCAGTCCAGGCCCCAGGTTATTCAGCGTTGCCACAACAGAAGCGAAGGCAGAGAAATCATCCACCCCGGTGGCGATGATCGCCAGCATGCTGACGATAAACACCAGCGCATACGCTGAGAAGAACCCCCACACCGCTTCAAGAATGCGTTCCGGCAGAGCACGGTTCCCCAGTTTGATACTGTAGACCGCATTCGGGTGTACCAGACGTTTCAGTTCACGGTTCCCCTGCTTAAACAGCAGCAGAATACGAATCACTTTCAGGCCACCGCCCGTTGACCCGGCACAGCCCCCGATAAACGCAGAACACAGAAGCAGTACAGGCAGGAACAGCGGCCAGCGCGCAATACTGTCCGTCGTAAACCCGGCGGTTGTCGCCATCGACACCACCTGGAAGAAGGCCTGGTTTAATGTTGTCACTGCCGAGCTATAGACATCGTGGAACCACAGCACCAGAGTACAGATGACCACCAGGGTCAACTGGACACCGATAAACATCCGAAACTCCGGGTCACGCGAGTACACCTTCAGGCTGCGTCCGCTAAGTAAAGAGAAGTGCAGGCCATAGTTACAGCCGGAGATCAGCAGGAAGATGGCAATGATGGTGTTAATCGTTGGGCTATTAAAGTAGCCAACGCTGGCATCGTGCGTGGAGAACCCGCCGATGGCGATAGTCGCAAAGCTGTGTCCGATGGCATCGAAAGCGGGCATCCCGGCAAACCACAGCGCCAGCGCACAGGCAATCGTCAGCAAGACATAAATAAGCCACAGCGTTTTCGCCGTCTCCGCAATACGCGGGCGCATTTTGTTATCTTTCAACGGGCCGGGCATTTCGGCGCGATAGAGCTGCATCCCACCGACGCCCAGAATAGGCAGGATAGCCACAGCCAGGACGATGATCCCCATACCGCCGAACCATTGAAGCATCTGGCGATAAAAGAGGATGGCGTGCGGCAACGAATCCAGCCCCACCAGCGTGGTCGCCCCGGTTGTCGTTAAACCAGAGAAGGATTCAAAGAATGCATCCGTGACGCTCAGGTTGGGTTGTTCAGAGAAAATAAAGGGCAGCGAACCGACGCTCCCCAGTACCGTCCAGAACAGAACAACAATCAAAAACCCTTCGCGAGATTTCAGCTCACCTTTTTGGCGACGGTTTGGCCACCACAACAACGAACCAATCGCCAGTGCGACAAAGAAGGTCTGGGTAAATGCCCGCCCTGCGCCGTCCCGGTAGATAAGTGCCACCAGCCCTGGGAGGATCATTGTCCCGGAAAAAAGTATGACCAGCAGTCCAACAATTCGGGTAATGGCACGAAAATGCATCTCTGCCGCTTCCTTTGGTATTCAAAAAAGTGAGGTGGGGATTATTCTTCAATCGGCAGCAATTGCAACGAACCACGACTAAAATCCGCCAGTTTTGCTGAAAAAGCAGCCTGTTCAGCCTGAGGGAGCGCCACGCGCAATTGTACCTTTGCCTGGTACTCACTGTGCGCAATTACGCCGTTAAATTGTTTCAGCAGCGTTTCGACACCGGATAACTGAGCGTAATCGCACAGTAAAGTATATTCAGTGAGCGGTGTTTTGCGGGTGGTTATCAGCAGATTAAGCGCCTGCTGAACGCCACCGCCGTAGGCTTTAACCAGCCCACCCGTACCTAACAAAATGCCGCCGTAGTAGCGAACCACTACGGCGGTGATCTCACCCACGCCACTGCCCATAAGCTGTGAGAGCATGGGTTTACCGGCCGTACCTGCCGGTTCACCGTCATCAGAAAACCCTAGTTGCTGCGAGTCGTTCGGCGGCCCTGCCACCCACGCCACACAGTGGTGACGAGCATCAGGATGTTGCGCGCGAACAGCTTCCACAAACGCCTTTGCCGCCTCTACGCCATCGGTATGTGCCAACAGCGTGATAAAACGGCTTTTCTTGATTTCCTCAACAAAGGTGACCGGTTCAACCGGTATCAGCCAGCTTTCCATCAGGCCAGCTTCAGATCTCGCGTCATATTCTCGATATTGCTTTCGTGAACAACCACGTTATCTTCGATACGAATGCCACCAAACGGCTTCAGCGCTTCAATTTTTGCCCAGTTGAAGTGCTTGCTGAACGGGCCTTCACGCCACGGAGCCAACAGTGACTCGATAAAGTAGATGCCCGGCTCGATGGTCAGCACCATACGCGGCTCAAGGATACGCGTGCAGCGCAGGTATGGATATTTAGACGGTGCCGCCAGATGCGTGCCAGTGTCATCCTGCATAAAACCTGCAACATCGTGAACCTGCAGACCCAGCGGGTGGCCAATACCGTGAGGCATAAATGGCCCGGTCAGGTCGTTTTCTACCATCGCCTCTTCACTCATCTCTTTCACAATCTGATGCTTACGCAGCAGTTTAGCGATGCGCTGATGGAACTGAATGTGGTAATCCACATAGCGGGTTCCCGCTTTCATGGTACTGATAAGCGCGAGTTGCTCATCGTTAACGTCTTTAATCAGGTGCGCAAAATCGGTATCTGCATCCGCCGCCCAGGTACGGGTCAGGTCAGCCGCATAGCCGTTGTACTCTGCCCCCGCATCCAGCAGGAAGCTGCGCATTTCAGACGGAACATGGTGATCGAGTTTGGTGTAGTGCAGAACAGACGCATGCTCATTCAGCGCGACAATGTTGCTGTAAGGCACGTCAGTATCACGGTGGCCGGTTGCGGTCAGGTACGCCTGGTTAATATCGAACTCGCTCATACCAGACTGGAACGCTTCATACGCTGCACGGTGACCATTCACCGCCGTTTTTTGCGCTGCACGCATGCAGTGAAGTTCGTAGTCGGTTTTATACGCACGGTAATAGTGCAGATAATCCAGTACCCCTTTCGGGTTCAGTTTGTCCGCCTGGATCCCCAGACCCAGCGCACGCTCAGTGACAGGGCCAATGTAGGCGATATTGCCACGTGCAGCAGGCAGCTGGCTGCCAATGCCGTCTGCTTTTGGCAGGGCAATGACATCCACTTCTTCCGTCCAGAAGCTGGTCGGCAGCGGCTCTACGTTGTGCCAGTAATCCACCGGCAGGTAGAACCACAGTTTCGGTTTGTTCACGCCATCCACCAGCAACCAGCAATTTGGAACCTGTGTTACTGGAACCCAGGCTTTAAACTGCGGGTTAACTTTGAACGGATAAGCATGGTCATCAAGAAACGTATTCATCAGCTCACCGGAGTGGATAAGCAGAGCATCCAGCTTAAAGCGTGCCAGGACATCGCGGGTACGTTCCTGTAGGGTAACGATATGATTTTTATAAAGCGAAGACAGTGAGTCCATCTTTCTTCCTTTTGTTTTTTTGACCTCAAGTTCTCGCATCTTAGCACACCTGACTCCGACTGCGTGATTTCCACCGACCGTGATCAATGCAGCAATTTCTTAATGAGTGATTTGCATTTTATTAACATAAATTCCACACTCCGTTTCATCTGGTATGACCAGATCCAATTGCTGGATTCAGGAGACTGACATGCTCTACAAAGGCGACACCCTGTACCTCAACTGGCTGGAAAGTGGCATTGCCGAACTGGTGTTCGATGCCCCCGGCTCAGTGAACAAGCTCGATACCGCGACAGTGGCCAGTCTTGGCCAGGCGCTGGATGTACTTGAAAAGCAATCTGAATTAAAAGGGCTGCTGCTACGCTCGAACAAAGCGGCCTTTATTGTCGGTGCCGACATCACCGAATTCCTCTCGCTGTTCCTGGTACCGGAAGAGCAACTCAGCCAGTGGCTGCACTTTGCCAACAGCGTCTTCAATCGTCTGGAAGATTTACCGGTTCCAACGATCTCCGCCGTTAACGGCTACGCGCTGGGCGGCGGCTGCGAATGCGTGCTGGCCACCGACTACCGCCTGGCGACGCCAGACCTGCGCATCGGCCTGCCAGAAACCAGGCTGGGCATCATGCCGGGCTTTGGCGGCTCTGTGCGTATGCCACGTATGCTGGGTGCCGATAGCGCCCTGGAAATCATTGCTGCGGGTAAAGACATCGGCGCTGACCAGGCACAGAAAATCGGCCTGGTGGACGGTGTCGTTAAACCAGAAAAACTGGTTGAGGGTTCCCTCGCCATTCTGCGCCAGGCTATTAACGGCGACCTCGACTGGAAAGCCAAACGTCAGCCGAAGCTGGAACCGTTAAAACTCAGCAAAATTGAAGCCACCATGAGCTTCACCATCGCCAAAGGCATGGTGATGCAGACGGCAGGTAAGCACTACCCGGCTCCGATTACCGCCGTAAAAACCATTGAAGCCGCAGCCCGCTTTGGTCGCGATGAAGCCCTTAAGTTAGAAAATCAGAGCTTTGTTCCGCTGGCACACACCAATGAAGCCCGCGCACTGGTTGGCATCTTCCTGAACGATCAGTTCGTGAAAGGCAAAGCCAAACAGCTGACCAAAAACATTGAGACGCCAAAACATGCGGCGGTACTCGGTGCTGGCATTATGGGTGGCGGTATTGCTTATCAGTCGGCCTGGAAAGGCGTGCCGGTGGTCATGAAAGATATCAGCGAGAAATCCCTGACGCTGGGCATGACCGAAGCAGCCAAGCTGCTGAATAAACAACTGGAGCGCGGCAAGATCGACGGTCTCAAACTCGCCGGCGTCATTTCCACTATTCAGCCAACGCTGGAATACACCGGTTTTGACCGTGTGGACGTCGTGGTTGAAGCGGTCGTTGAGAACCCGAAAGTCAAAAAAGCAGTGCTGGCGGAAACTGAAGATAAAGTTCGCCCGGAGACTGTTCTGGCGTCGAACACCTCCACCATTCCGATTAGTGAGCTGGCAAGCGTGCTGAAACGCCCGGAAAACTTCTGTGGCATGCACTTCTTTAACCCGGTGCACCGTATGCCGCTGGTTGAAGTCATTCGTGGCGAAAAAACGTCTGATGAAACCATTGCCAAAGTGGTGGCATGGGCCAGCAAGATGGGTAAAACGCCAATCGTGGTGAACGACTGCCCGGGCTTCTTCGTCAACCGCGTGCTGTTCCCTTACTTCGCTGGTTTCAGCCAGCTACTGCGCGACGGTGCGGATTTCCGCAAAGTCGACAAAGTGATGGAAAAACAGTTCGGCTGGCCAATGGGGCCTGCCTATCTGCTGGATGTGGTCGGCATTGATACCGCGCATCACGCACAGGCAGTCATGGCTGCTGGCTTCCCACTGCGTATGCAGAAAGATTACCGCGATGCGATTGACGCCCTGTTTGACGCCAGCCGCTACGGCCAGAAAAATGGCCTGGGCTTCTGGCGCTATAAAGAAGACAGCAAAGGCAAACCGAAGAAAGAAGAAGATGCCGCAGTGGACAATCTGTTGGCCGGGGTATGCCAGACGAAACGCGACTTCACAGACGATGAAATCATCGCCCGGATGATGATTCCGATGATCAACGAAGTGGTGCGTTGCCTGGAAGAAGGCATCATCGCCAGCCCGGCAGAAGCCGACATGGCGCTGGTGTACGGCCTCGGTTTCCCTCCGTTCCACGGCGGTGCGTTCCGCTGGCTGGATACGCTCGGCAGCGCCCGCTATCTCGATATGGCTCAGCAATATCAGCATCTCGGCCCGCTGTATGAGGTGCCGGAAGGTCTGCGCAACAAAGCGTGCCATAACGAACCCTACTATCCAGCAGTTGAGCCAGCCCGTCCGGTTGGCGAACTGAAAACGGCTTAAGGAGTCACAATGGAAAAGGTTGTCATTGTTGATGCAATTCGCACCCCGATGGGCCGTTCAAAGGGCGGCGCATTCCGTAACGTGCGCGCGGAAGACCTCTCCGCGCACCTGATGCGCAGCCTGCTGGCGCGTAACCCGGCGCTGGACCCAACTGCGCTGGACGATATCTACTGGGGCTGCGTACAGCAGACCCTGGAGCAAGGTTTCAACATCGCCCGTAATGCCTCGCTGCTGGCGGAAATCCCACACTCCGTTCCGGCTGTCACCGTGAACCGCCTGTGTGGTTCGTCAATGCAGGCGCTGCACGATGCTGCCCGCATGATCATGACTGGCGATGCACAGGCCTGCCTGGTGGGTGGCGTAGAGCATATGGGCCATGTGCCGATGAGCCACGGGGTAGATTTCCACCCAGGCATGAGCCGTAACGTGGCGAAAGCCGCGGGTATGATGGGGCTGACCGCCGAGATGCTCTCCCGCATGCACGGTATCAGCCGGGAAATGCAGGATGCCTTTGCTGCGCGCTCCCATGCTCGTGCCTGGGCCGCCACGCAATCTGGTGCATTTAAGAACGAGATCATCCCGACCGGAGGTCACGATGCTGACGGCGTACTGAAGCAGTTTAACTACGACGAAGTCATCCGCCCGGAAACTACCGTCGAAGCGCTCTCCACGCTGCGTCCGGCGTTTGATCCGGTGACCGGCACGGTAACGGCTGGTACCTCCTCAGCACTTTCCGATGGCGCAGCTGCCATGCTGGTGATGAGTGAAAGCCGTGCCCGTGAGCTTGGCCTGACGCCACGCGCTCGCGTGCGTTCAATGGCGGTGGTGGGCTGCGACCCGTCGATTATGGGTTACGGCCCGGTTCCGGCGTCAAAACTGGCGCTGAAAAAAGCGGGTCTGACCGCAAGCGATATCGATCTGTTTGAGATGAATGAAGCTTTCGCCGCACAGATCCTGCCATGCATTAAAGATCTGGGGCTGATGGACAAGATCGACGAGAAGATTAACCTCAACGGTGGCGCGATCGCCTTGGGTCACCCGCTGGGTTGTTCCGGGGCACGTATCAGCACCACGCTGATTAACCTGATGGAACGCAAAGATGCTCAGTTTGGGCTGGCAACGATGTGTATCGGGTTAGGTCAGGGTATCGCGACAGTATTTGAAAGAGTGTAATTCCAGGAAAAGTATCTCAAAGCCAATGGCGTCAGAACAAGGCGACAAGTGAGCGCAGTTATGGCGTCATTGGCAAGAGAGACAGTTTAGTTGCCGTTCTTCCCGCCTGTCAGGGGCGGGTTTTTTATTTAGATGAATGCAAACGCATCGCCGAACAGGCGATCTTCACGCGCACCACGTTCATTACAGAACAGGTCACGGGCAATTTTCGCCATCTCGAAACGACCAGCGATGTAGATATCATGCCCGGCCAGCGTACCGTAATCCTGCAGCACTGCCGTCAGCACCGTACCGCTACGCCCACGCCAGCCCTCTTCCGGTTGCTCGACTACCGGCTCAATACGCAGGTTCGGATGGGTTACGCTCAGCGCTTCCAGTTCAGACAGGTCGTACAGATGTTTCTCTTCGCGGCCACCCCAGTAAATGGTGATATCGCGGTTCGGGTTACGCTCCAGTGCGGTCAACAGAATAGAACGCACATAGGAGAAGCCTGTACCACCGGCAATCAGGATCAGCGGACGGTCTTCATCTTCACGCAGCCAGGCGTCACCGTGTGGAATATCTACGACAATTTCACGCTCTTTAAGAATGCGATCCATAACGGCCATCGCATACAGATTCAGCTCTGACGCACCAATATGAAGCTCAATAAATTCCTGCTCTGCTGGCGTAGAAGCCATTGAGAAAGGGCGCTTATCACGTTCATCCATCACCACCATTAAGTACTGACCAGCGCGGAAAGAGAATGCCGCTTCTGGCACTAAACGGACGCGATATACGGTGTCGGTGATGGCATCTACCGAGGTCACTTTACAGCTTAAGGTTGTCATTCGCTCTCTCTGTCGGGAAGTCTAAGGGCTTAACGGTCAGATTCGGGTTTACCGTTATTCATTATGGCCAGTTCGTCCCAGATCGCGTCAATTCGCGCGGTCACGGCAGGATCTTTTTTGATCGGGCGACCCCATTCACGGTCGGTTTCGCCAGGCCATTTGTTTGTGGCATCCAGTCCCATTTTTGAACCAAGACCGGAAACCGGTGAGGCAAAATCCAGGTAATCTATCGGTGTGTTTTCGACTAACACCGTATCGCGCGCCGGATCCATTCGTGTGGTAATGGCCCAGATGACGTCATTCCAGTCGCGGGCGTTGACGTCATCATCGCAGACGATAACAAATTTGGTATACATAAACTGACGCAGGAAAGACCATACGCCCATCATTACGCGTTTAGCGTGACCAGCATACTGCTTCTTCATCGTCACCACCGCCAGGCGATACGAACACCCTTCCGGCGGCAGATAGAAATCAACAATTTCCGGGAACTGCTTTTGCAGGATCGGCACGAACACTTCGTTCAGCGCCACTCCCAGCACTGCGGGTTCATCCGGTGGACGGCCGGTATAGGTCGAATGGTAAATCGCATCTTCACGCTGGGTAATGTGCGTAACGGTAAACACCGGGAAGTTATCGACTTCGTTGTAATAACCCGTGTGGTCACCGTATGGCCCTTCCGGTGCCATCTCACCCTGTTCGATATAACCTTCCAGAACAATTTCAGCGCTGGCGGGCACTTCCAGGTCATTAGAAATACACTTCACGACTTCGGTTTTGGTACCGCGCAACAGCCCTGCAAAGGCATATTCAGACAACGTATCAGGCACTGGCGTTACCGCACCCAGAATCGTTGCCGGATCAGCACCCAACGCCACAGACACCGGGAAACGCTCTCCCGGATGTTCCGCACACCACTCCTGGAAATCGAGCGCACCACCGCGATGCGACAGCCAGCGCATAATGAGCTTATTTTTACCTATCAATTGTTGACGGTAGATACCAAGATTTTGCCGCTCTTTATACGGGCCACGCGTGACGGTCAGCCCCCAGGTGATAAGCGGAGCGGCATCTTCTGGCCAGCATTGCATGATGGGAATTTTTGTCAGATCAACCGCATCGCCTTCCAGCACTTTCTGCTGACACGGCGCACCGCGCAGGCGTTTGGTTGGCATGTTCAACACCTGCTTAAACTGTGGCAGCTTGTCGAACAGATCGCGGAAGCCTTTTGGCGGCTCCGGCTCTTTCAGAAAGGCCAGCAATTTGCCCACTTCACGTAACGCAGTCACATCCTCTTGCCCCATTCCCAACGCCACACGGCGTGGTGTGCCAAACAGGTTGCACAGCACTGGCATGGAGTAGCCTTTTGGGTTTTCAAATAACAGCGCAGGGCCACCGGCACGCAAGGTACGGTCAGCAATTTCTGTCATTTCCAGATAAGGATCAACAGGAAGTGTAATGCGTTTGAGTTCGCCCTGCTTTTCCAGCAGCGTCAGGAAGTCGCGTAGATCGTGGTATTTCATGCAGTTAGTCATGGCCTCTCTGTAAGCGCTTCATTATACGGCGTAAGCCTGCGCGATGCTGTAATTTTGTTAAATTAGCGTGAACTTCTGCGTCCTGTTTCACTTTCGACCATTATAATCAACTTAGCGATCCCGCCAGGGTTTTGATATGCTTGCGCCCCGAACTAAGGGAAAGAGTGATTATGCAGGCCTGGTATTTACTGTATTGCAAACGCGGGCAACTTCAGCGCGCACAGGAACATCTGGAACGTCAGTCTGTAAACTGCCTGACACCCGTGATCACGCTTGAAAAAATGCAGCGTGGGAAGCGTACCACCGTCAGTGAACCTCTGTTCCCGAACTACCTGTTCGTCGAATTCGACCCGGAAGTGATCCATACCACCACCATTAGCGCAACGCGCGGTGTCAGCCACTTCGTACGTTTTGGTACTCACCCGGCAACCGTCCCGTCGACGGTCATTCATCAGCTTTCGGTTTACCAACAACCCGAGAATATCACCGACCCGGAAACCCCTTTCGCGGGCGATTGCGTGGTGATCACTGAAGGCTCCTTCGAAGGATTGCAGGCAATTTTCTCCGAACCTGACGGCGAAACACGCTCCATACTGTTGCTCAATCTGTTGAATAAACAGGTGCTGCAGAGCATTAAAAACACCGGGTTCCGCAAAGTTTAAACGTTTACTCCGAACAGGCGACGCACGTTGTCATTCGTCTGCGCCGCCAGCCAGTGCGGCTCTTCTCCACGCCAGTGCGCCACTTTCTCAACAATATGCCCCAGATACGCTGGTTCATTACGACGCGAAGCGGGCTTCGGTGAGAGATCACGTGGCAGCAGATACGGTGCATCCGTTTCTACCAGCAACCGTTCAGCAGGGATCACCGGCAGCAACTCACGAAGTTCCAGCCCGCGGCGTTCATCGCAGACCCAACCAGTAATACCCAGATACAGCCCACGGTTCAGACAATCCAGCGCCTCCTGCCGGGAACCGGTAAAGCAGTGCAGCACCGCGCCAGGCAGTTTATCCAGCCACGGTTCCAGCAAAGCGAGAAAGCGCTCATGCGCGTCACGGCAGTGCATAAAAGCTGGCATCCCGAGTTCCGCCGCAATCGCGAGCTGCGCGGTAAATGCTTTTTCCTGCTCTTCGGGTGTTGAAAAGTTGCGATTGAAATCGAGCCCACATTCACCGATGGCCACCACCTCTGGTTTTTTTGCCAGACGATGAAGCACCTCAGCGCTGTCGTGTGTCCACTGGCTACTGTCATGAGGGTGCACTCCTGCGGTTGACCAGCAACGGTCGTAGCGTTGCGCCAGTTGCTGAGCCTGTTCACTTTCATACAGGTTAGTACCCGTCAGCAAAAGCCCCTTCACCCCAGCGGCAAAAGCACGCGCCACCACCTCATCGCGATCTTTCGCAAACTGCGAGCTGGTCAGGTTAAGCCCAATATCAAACATGCGGATCCCCATATGACAACCGCCCTGACGGGCGGCTGGTTTTATTCTTCAGTGGTCTTTTCAGACTCGTCGTCTTCGTCATCCTGTGGACGTCGCTTACCCACGTAGAAACGCGAGAAAAACACACCGACTTCAAACAAGCAGTACATCGGTATTGCCAGCAGCGTTTGCGAGAAGACATCCGGCGGAGTCAGCAGCATACCCACTACAAATGCCCCCACCAGGATATACGGACGCTTCTTGCGCAGATCTTCTGGCGTCGTAACCCCCACCCAACAGAGCAGCACTATCGCCACCGGCACTTCGAACGCAACGCCGAACGCCATAAACAGCGCCATGACAAAGCTGAGATAACTGGCGATGTCCGTCGATACCTGAACCCCTTCCGGCGCGGTGTGTGTCAGGAAACCAAAGGCCAGTGGGAAGACCACAAAGTAAGCAAACGCCATGCCGATATAGAACAACAGCGAGCTGGATACCAACAGCGGGATAACTAATTTGCGTTCATGCTTATACAACGCCGGAGCCACAAAGGCCCAGACCTGATAAAGAATAATGGGCGCAGACGCAATCAGCGAAACCCAGAAGGTCAGCTTGATGGGGGTAAAGAACGGCGAAGCAACATCCGTTGCAATCATTGTTGCGCCCAGCGGCATCTGCTTAATCAGCGGTGCAGAAACCACCTGGTAGATATCGTTGGCGAAATAGACCAGGCACAAGAAAATGAGGAAAACTGCAATAATGCAGTTTAACAGGCGCTTACGCAGCTCAATGAGATGTGCAATGAGCGGTTGAGTATCATCTACTGCCATGTTTACGCTTTATCACTCGACGAGGGGGATGATTCGGAAACGGGTACGGCGGGTTTTGCTTCAGCCGCTTTTACAACGGGCTCTTCCGGCTGCACCTGCTTTTTCACTTCAGTTTCCTGCGGCGTCTGTTCTGGCGCGGCAGCCTGATGCCCGGCGCTGGCTGGCGTTACACCTTCTCGCTGCGCTTCGTTATCTTTCACCACCGGGTTATGGATGGTGTTAGCTTCATCACTCGCCTTTTCAGGATCATTGATGCTGTAAGAACGCTTCATGGACTCCGCCGCTTCACGCAGCTCATCCATCGAGGCCTTCAGTTCCGGCGTCAGGTTATCCATGCTCGCCTTCTCAACCTTTTTCAGGCTTTCCTGAAATTCCTGAAGCTTAAGCTCCTGCGCCAGCTCGTTCTGAACGGTACTTGCCAGCGAGCGAAGCGCACGCACCCACCCGACGACGGTTTTCACCGCAACAGGTAAACGCTGCGGCCCCAGCACGATCAAACCAATCACGAAGACCAGCAGCAACTCACCAAAACCAATATCGAACACGAATTACACCTGCTCTTTATCGTGGCGTTTAGCGTCTTCCTTTTTGGCGTCATCTTGCTTGTCAGAGATGGATTTCGCAGTAAAGTCAGCATCCTGGCTGGATTTATCCTGCTTGCTCTCATCATCGCTCATGGCTTTCTTAAAGCCTTTGATAGATGCGCCGAGGTCGGAACCGATAGAACCGAGTTTCTTCGTGCCAAACAGCAGCACGACGATGACGGCAATGATCAACAATTGCCAGATACTGATACCACCCATACATGTTCCTCAGGGATAGATGATTAATTAGTCAGATCGCATTATACGTATGCAACCCGGCGATAGCGACGCTAAATCAGCGCGTTTTTCTCCAGCCTGCGAGCCAGACAACAACCCCGCCAGCCATCAGCCAGGCAGGCATCATCTGCCAGTCCGGGCGATTGATCAGCAACAGCGTACCGCTCAGCAGCAATGTCGCCCCAATACCAAAGAGATAGCGTGACTGTCCCTGGCGAACGCGGCTGGACTGAAGCTCGCGGGCGATTTTATCCATGCTGTGCTGAAGGTTCTTGTTCTGACGCAAACTGTCATAAACCAGCTCAGGAATTTCAGGCATTTTTTCAATCCAGAACGGGGCTTTCTCTTTCAGAGAGCGCACCAGCGCCGGAATGCCAACCTGATCCTTAATCCAGGATTCCAGGAAAGGTTTCGCGGTTTTCCATAAGTCTAACTGAGGATAGAGCTGACGACCTACGCCTTCAACGTAAAGTAATGTTTTCTGAAGTAAAACTAACTGCGGTTGCACTTCCATATTGAAGCGGCGGGCGGTGTTAAACAGGTTCAGCAAAACATGGCCGAAGGAGATCTCCGCCAGTGGTTTTTCAAAAATCGGTTCACATACGGTACGGATAGCAAACTCAAACTCTTCGACGTTAGTATCCGCCGGAACCCAGCCTGAATCTACGTGCAGCTCGGCCACCTTACGGTAGTCGCGATTAAAGAAGGCGATGAAGTTCTCGGCAAGATAGCGCTTATCTTCTTTGTTCAGCGAGCCCACAATGCCACAGTCAATACCGATGTACTTCGGGTTCTCAGGGTGTTCGTAACTCACGAAGATATTGCCCGGGTGCATATCCGCATGGAAAAAGCTGTCGCGGAACACCTGGGTGAAGAAGACCTGCACGCCACGCTCGGCCAGCAGCTTCATGTTGGTGCCCTGGTTTTCCAGCGCAACCACATCCGATACCGGGATCCCGTAGATACGTTCCATCACCATCATATTCTGGCTACAGTAGTCAGAATAGACTTCAGGCACATACAGCATCGGGCTGTCTTCAAAGTTACGACGCAGCTGAATGGCGTTTGCTGCTTCACGCTGCAGATTAAGTTCATCAATCAGCGTTTTTTCGTATTCCCGCACCACTTCCATTGGACGCAGTCGACGGCCATCAGGCAGCAAGCGTGGAACCCAGCGGGCCAGGCGGTAGATAAGCTTCATGTCAGCTTTGATTATCGGCAGGATATCCGGGCGAATAACCTTGATAACCACCTCTTTGCCGTTTTCTTTCAGACGCGCCGTGTGTACCTGAGCAATGGAGGCTGATGCCAAAGGCTTAATGTCGAAATCGTCAAACCAGGTTTCGACGGGGATATTGCCCATCGCTTCTTCAATCTGTTTCTTCGCCCTTCCCCCGTCAAACGGGGCAACGCGATCCTGCAACAGTGCCAGTTGGTCGGCAATGTTTGGTGGGAAGAGATCGCGACGGGTAGAAAGCATCTGCCCAAACTTGATCCATACCGGGCCAAGCTCCTGTAGCGCCAGACGCAGACGTTCACCCAGCGGCTGACCTTTATGACGATTTGGCATCCAGAACAACATCCGCCGCCAGATCCGAAGCGGCAGCGTAATGCGCATTTTGGGGATAAGTTCGTCTAGCCCGTAACTCAAAAAGGTGTGGACGATAAAATAGAGGCGGCGAATTTCACCAGGCGTCATTTGCTCTCCAGTTTTTCCAGCCGTTTGGTTAAGGCATCAACCGCGCGTTCAACAGCGGCAGTCTCTTCCGCAAACCATGCCACTTCCAGCGGCCCGGGTGCCATGCGCCATTCTTCGGTCAGCACTTCTGCCGCATAGCGCTGCTGTCGCTGCAGGCTTTTGCGCAGGAAAGCCGAACCACCATGAATCGCTTTACCGATCCCTTCAGCAGCAATGTCGCCAATAAAGGGCGCGAGCAGTTCTGCCGGATCAAACTCGGCCAGGTCGCTAAGCGCAACGAAGTTCTGCACGACCTGAATATCGCCTTCAACTTCCAGTTCACCGCTGCGGATAAGCGCGGTCAGTTGCTGGCGGTCACGCAGTTTTGGTAACACGCTCATGTGCGTAATGACCGAGCAGTCCGCCTCGCCTTCCCACTCACCCAGAACGTCGAGCTGACGTTCGCTGAAGACCAGCACAAGCGGTGTCGAAAACTCTTTTAAAACGATACGCAGTACCTTTCCGTTAAGCCGCTGACGTGCGGATTTCAGCGCAGGTGCGCGGTACAGAAAGGCATTCAGTACATTCTCAATGCCTGCGGTGACCAGGGGTTTAAAGGGCACGGGACACCTCCACTCAGAACTTGTAACCACGATGCAGCGCGACGACACCGGCCGTCATGTTGAAGTACTCAACGTTCTCAAATGCCGCATCCTGCATCATGGCTTTCAACGTGTCCTGATCCGGGTGCATACGAATAGACTCTGCCAGATAGCGGTAGCTTTCTGCATCGTTTGCCACCAGCTCACCAATACGCGGCAGAATGTGGAATGAATAGGCATCGTAGGCTTTACTCAGCGGCTCGATAACCGGTTTGGAGAACTCAAGCACCAGCAGGCGTCCGCCCGGCTTCAGCACGCGGTACATGGAACGCAGCGCTTTGTCTTTATCCGTAACGTTACGCAGGCCAAACGAGATAGTGATGCAGTCAAAGGTATTATCCGGGAACGGAAGAGCTTCAGCGTTGGCCTGTACATATTCCACATTACCCACAACGCCGATGTTACGCAGCTTCTCGCGTCCCATTTTCAGCATGGAGTCGTTGATATCGGCCAGAACAACGCGACCGGTTTCCCCTACCAGACGGGAGAATTTCGCGGTCAGATCGCCCGTACCACCCGCTAAATCCAGCACCGTTTGTCCACGACGCACACCGCTACAGTCGATGGTGAAGCGCTTCCACAAGCGATGAATGCCGAATGACATTAAGTCATTCATCACATCGTACTTCGCCGCCACGGAATGAAATACGTGGGCCACCATGTCAGCTTTCTGCGCTTTGGCGACAGTCTGAAAGCCAAAGTGCGTCGTGTCTTGTGAATCGTCAACCATCTCAGAGCCTGCTTATCAGTAAAATGTCCGGGAAGTGTAACAGATTGGGCGCGTTTGCCCTACGATTCAACCACCGCGAAAGAAACGCGTCGGCTCCTCTTCTGGCGATAAATCCGCCGTTAAATCGTTGTCTTCACTGTTTGTCTTTTGTTCAGCATGACCTTCTCGCAGACGGAATTCTTCGTCCTGAGCCGTGGCCTGTTCCACCAGTTCCGGATTAATCTCGCGTTTGACCTCCACCCCCAGGCTGCGAAACGCTTCGGCTTGCGCCAGCAAATTGCCGCGCCCGGAGGAGAGCTTTTTCATTGCCTGACGGTAGTTATCCTGCGCGCGGTCAAGGCTTTGCCCAACCGAGGACATATCGTCCACGAACAGGCGCATTTTGTCGTACAGCTTGCTGGCGCGATCGGCAATCTGCTGCGCATTGCGGCTCTGGTGCTCGTAGCGCCACAGGTTCGCAATGGTACGTAAGGCCACCAGCAACGTGGTGGGACTTACCAGCATAATGTTATTTTTCAGTGCTTCAGTAATCAGTTCTGGCTGCCTGTCGAGCGCCAGCAGGAATGCGGGCTCTACCGGGATGAACATCAGCACGTAGTCCAGAGAACGCAAACCCGGCAGCTGTTGATAGTCTTTTCGGCCCAGCAGACGAATGTGGTTACGTACAGAGGCAATATGTTCCTGCAGCGCCGCCTCGCGAATGTAATCATCCTCTGCATTGAAGTAACGCTCGTAGGCCACCAGCGTCATTTTGGCGTCAATCACCACATCTTTGCCCTGGGGCAACCGCACAATCACATCCGGCTGCATGCGCGAGCGGGCATCGTTCTCAATGCTGACCTGCGTTTCGTATTCATACCCTTCACGCAGACCAGAAGCTTCCAGCACGCGGGTCAGTACCACCTCGCCCCAGTTACCCTGCGCTTTGTTATCCCCTTTCAGGGCGCGTGTCAGGTTGACTGCTTCCTGCGCCATCTGCGCATTCAGCTGCTGGAGATTACGAATTTCATGCGCCAGCGTGTGACGCTCGCGGGCTTCCTGGCCAAAGCTGTCCTGCACCTGACGACGAAAACCGTCAAGCTGTTCACGCAGCGGTGTCAGCAGGCTGTTCAGGCTCTGGCGGTTTTGTTCGTCAACGCGGCGGTTGCTGTGCTCAAAAATGCGGTTCGCAAGGTTCTCGAACTGCTCACTGAGGCGCTGCTCGCTGTTGATCATCTGGCGGATTTTATCTTCCGCATGCAGCTGGGTAGATTCAAGGCGGGTGGTCACTTCGCGGAGATCGGCCTCCAGTGAGGTGTTAATGTCGCGCAGGTTGCGCAGTTCGTTATTGAGCAACTCACACTCGTCGCGCCAGTGCGAACCCTGGGCAAGCTGTTGTTTTGCCGCGCTTAACTCCGCGACCATCTCTTCGCGTTCTGCCAGTTGATCGGCTTTCTGCTGCGCGTGCTGGTAGCTGGAAATCAGCCAGCCTATACCCACACCCACCAGCGCAATCACCGCATAAATCAGGATTGAGATATCCACAATGCCCCCTGCATCAACGTATTACCCGCACAAAATAGAATTGTGCTGTATAAACGTCCAGTTTGAAAGGGTTTTCCTGCGAGGCGCTACGCAAAAAGAAAAGGCCGAACGTATCGGCCTTTTATCTCATAAGACGGGACTAGATCAGGCGACGAGCGGCTTCAACCACGATTTTCACCGCATGACTTTCAGTCTGCTTCATGGTCTCGGCGTCCGGGATCTCTTGCTGAGTACGGTTGACGATAACGCCTGCCACCATACCGGCACGCAGACCCTGGCTTGCGCACATGGTCAGCAGTGTTGCAGATTCCATTTCGTAGTTCATTACGCCCATAGACTGCCACTCTTCCATTGAGCCTTTAAAACGGCTCACGACGCGACCAGAGAAGGTGTCGTAACGCTCCTGGCCTGGGTAGAAGGTATCAGAAGAGGCGGTCACGCCCACGTGAGTCGTTGCCCCCACGGATTTCGCGGCTTCAACCAGTGCAGTGGTACATTCGAAATCAGCCACTGCCGGGAATTCCATTGGCGCAAAGTGCAGACTTGCTCCATCCAGACGCACAGACGCGGTGGTGACCAGCACGTCGCCGACATTGATATGTGGCTGAATAGCACCGGTGGTACCGATACGCAGGAAAGTACGAATGCCCAGCTGCGCCAGCTCTTCAACTGCAATAGAAGTAGACGGGCCGCCGATACCGGTCGAGCACACGATCACTGCTTTGCCATCCAGCTCAGCGCGCCAGGTGGTGAATTCACGATGGGCTGCCAGCTTAACCGGCTTATCCATCAGCGCGGCGATCTTTTCCACACGCTCAGGATCGCCAGGGACGATAGCGAGCGTAGCCCCTTGTAAATCGTTTTTAGTGAGGCCGAGATGAAAAACATCAGACTTAGACATAGGTGACTCCTCTGTGGGTCGGTTAGTCAGAAGAAGTAAAATGGTACTTTACAGAAGCAATAAGCACAATTTCGTGACACACCTCACCATGAATGAAAATGATTGCAGTAGATTTCCATGAAATGGTGATTCACATCACATTAACAAGTTATATCGCGGGGCACTGCACAAAAGATAGACGGTTTAAGGCACTGTGGGTTGTTATCTTGAGGTCTATATTTATATGCACTTACGGGTACGGAGAATACCATGACTCAGAAAACCAATTTTGCGCCTGCCGCCGCCCCTCTTGCTTCGACCATCGTCTCCACCTCTGAAGAATCGATCCTGGCCGGTGAAACCTCCATTCCCTCGCAGGGCGATAATATGCCTGCTTACCACGCACGGCCAAAATCCGCTGACGGCCCGCTGCCTATCGTGATTGTGGTTCAGGAGATTTTTGGCGTTCACGAACATATTCGCGACCTCTGCCGTCGACTGGCTCTGGAAGGGTATCTGGCCGTTGCACCAGAGCTCTATTTCCGCCAGGGCGATCCGAATGATTACAGTGATATCCCTACGCTTTTCAGCAACCTGGTCAGCAAAGTGCCAGATGCGCAGGTGCTGGCCGACCTTGACCACGTTGCCAGTTGGGCGGCGCGTAACGGTGGCGATCCGCATCGCCTGATGGTGACCGGTTTCTGCTGGGGTGGTCGTATTAGCTGGCTGTATGCCGCGCACAATCCACAGCTCAAAGCCGCCGTGGCCTGGTACGGTAAGCTGGTGGGTGAGAAGACGCTGAATTCACCGAAGCACCCTGTTGATATCGCAACAGACCTGAATGCACCGGTTCTGGGGTTGTACGGCGGACAGGATACGGGTATTCCACTCGATACCGTGGAAACGATGCGCCATGCGCTGCGTGCAGCCAACGCAAAGGCTGAAATTGTGGTGTATCCGGATGCCGGGCACGCCTTTAATGCCGATTATCGTCCGGGCTATCACGTGGAATCCGCTAAAGATGGCTGGGAGCGTATGCTGGCCTGGTTCAGCCAGTACGGTAATAAGAAATAACTTTTATGGCTCCGGGGCACACCGGAGCCATTCCCACATGAAAAATAAGTGCATTTCATCACATTATTGCGACAAATTTTTTCACTCTAAATATTCTTCTCATCAAATTTTTTGCCACATTATTCAGCGATATGACCCCCTTCACACTCACCGGGTATAACGCCTGCCAATACAAATTTTTCGTTGCTGCACACCAAACTATTTTCCTGTCTCACCACCTCTTTCTGCTGAATACTCAGCATCAGATTTACGGATCGTTTATGACCTGAACAGGAGATTTACCATGACGCAATACGTATTCCAGGCTCAACCTTTTGCTCTGCCATTTGCCCCCCATAGCACCGCTCTGGTGATGATCGACATGCAGCGTGATTTTGTGGAAGCCGGTGGGTTTGGTGAAGCGCTCGGTAACGATGTTTCGCGGGTTCGTTGCGCCATCGAGCCCTGTAAAAACGTGCTCGCAGCAGCCCGCAGTCAGGGAATGCTGGTGATCCATACCCGTGAGGGGCACCGCGCAGACCTTAGCGATTGCCCGGCAGCCAAGCTCACCCGCGGGGGCAAAACCTTTATCGGCGAACCCGGCCCAATGGGGCGTATTCTGGTGCGCGGTGAAGCGGGCCACGACATTATTCCAGAGCTCTACCCTGTCGCGGGCGAACCGGTTATCGATAAACCGGGCAAGGGTGCGTTCTATCAGACTGACCTGCATCTCATTTTACAGAACCACGGCATTAAAACGCTGATTGTCTGCGGCGTCACCACTGAAGTTTGCGTCACCACGACCGTTCGCGAAGCTAACGATCGGGGTTACGAGTGCATTATCCCGGAAGATTGTGTCGGCTCTTATTTCCCGGAATTCCAGAAATATGCGCTGGAGATGATCAAGGCACAGGGTGCCATTTTCGGCTGGGTCAGCCATTCCTCCGCCATTCAGGAAGGCCTTAAGGGCTAAATAACGGAGATACCGTCGAGGCCTCGCGGTATCCGCTATCTAACAACCTCACATTATCACGACCTTTTCGTAGCGCCCGATACCACGCTATGCGGGTTCCCTTTGTCCGCACTCTGCTGTCGGGCAGTCATTACCAGGCTTAACATAATGAAAATTCAGAGCAAAGTTTTCAGCAACCTATACCAGGACTCTGTGTCTTTGATGCAGATTTCAGCGCGGATCAGCAAGCTACCAGGTATCCATAACGCGTCAGTGGCGATGGGAACCCCGATGAACCTCGACCAGCTTCGTGAAGCTGGACTTGGTACGGAGCTCCGCGCCGGTCCGAACGATCTGATCATTGCCGTCATGGGAGAAGAAGCCGCTTGCATAGCGGCGCTGGATCTCGCTGAGCAACGCCTGAACAGTAAGCCTGAAGAGAGTGCGGATATCAGCAAATCTCCCGACCCGGTTAGCCTGGATATGGCACTGGAAACCGCGGCCGATGCTAATCTGGCGCTGATTTCCGTTCCCGGAGACTATGCGGCCGCCGAGGCGATAAAAGCGCTGAATCTGGGTATGAACGTGATGATGTTCAGCGATAACGTCAGTTCCGGGCAGGAAAAAGCGATTAAAACCCTCGCGCACACACATCGCCGTATTGTGATGGGTCCCGACTGTGGCACTGCCATTATCAACGGTATTCCGTTGGGTTTTGCTAATGTGGTTAAACGCGGGGTCATCGGTATCGTCGGTGCATCCGGTACCGGGTTGCAGGAGGTGACGTGCCGTATTGACAGACTTGGGTCAGGCATCTCGCAGGCTCTGGGCACAGGCGGCCATGACCTCAGCGAAGAAATCGGCGGGATTTCCATGCTGGATGGACTCCAGGCACTTATGCAAGATGAAGCCACCGACGTCATCGTTTTGATCTCAAAACCACCTTCACCCACTGTGGCTACGCGCATTCTGGAGCAGGCTCAGTTTGCCGGGAAACCCGTGGTAGTGAACTTTATTGGTTCTGATCCGCAGGAGATCGCACGCCCTAACGTAAGCGCCGCACTGACGCTTGCCAGCGCGGCTGAAATCGCGGTTGCATTAGCCAACCATCAGCCATTACCAGAAAAACCGGCAGACCCAACACCTCGTGACATCGTTACCCTGCAACAGTCTTGCCTGAATTTGTCTGCGGCAAGGCAGGATATTCGCGGCGTCTTCGCGGGAGGGACGTTCTGCTATGAAGCGCAACTCATCTGCCAACAAAACGGTTTCAGCGCCGCATCAAACACCCCCGTTTCCGGAAATAAAAAACTACAGGATATCTGGCAGAGCCACGGTCATACGCTAATCGACATGGGAGATGACGATTTCACCCGCGGTAAACCGCACCCGATGATTGACCCCACGCTGCGCAACCAGCGCCTCATTAACGAGCTGAACGATCCACAGACTGCCGTTGTGTTGTTCGATGTGGTGCTGGGATATGGCGCATCCGAAACCCCTGCCAGTGAATTACTGGAGCAACTTGCTCACATTGATAAACACCATGCCCCGGTATTGATTGCGCATGTATGCGGCACAGAAGCCGATCCACAACAGCGCAGCCGCCAGGTTGACGCCCTGCGTGAAGCGGGCGTCATCATCGCCGATTGCAACGCGCAGGCCGCAGCCTGGGCCAGCATCGTGGCTAACATTCAGCTCCAGAAGAAGGACTTCTGCGCATGAACACCTTATTTAATCAGCCCCTGAAAGTAGTGAATGTCGGGCTTCAGAGCTTTGCCAGTAATATCCAGAAAGTCGGTGGCGAGGTTATCGCACTCAGCTGGCAACCCCCTGCGCTGGGCAATATCGATGCCGGACACGATCTTGCCTCTCTGCTGCATCACCCCTTAGTAGAACACGCCAACCAGATTGCGATGGCGCGTTACCTCAGTGCCCAGCCGGCTCTGGTGGATGTCATGCCGGCCAGCGAAGCGATTCCCGAAATGGCTCATCGCAAACTCATCCTGCATTCCGGCCCGCCCATTCGCTGGGAAAACATGTGCGGCCCGGTGAAAGGGGCCATTGTGGGTGCAATGTTGTTTGAAGGCTGGGCTAGCGGCCATGAAGAGGCCGAGAGACAGATCCTGGCGGGAGAGGTAGCACTTGAGCCATGTCATCACCATCACGCCGTTGGGCCGATGGCTGGCATTATCAGCCCGTCTATGCCGCTGTGGGTTATTGAAAATAAAACCAACGGACAACGCGCCTTCAGCAATTTTAACGAAGGGTTAGGTAAGGTTTTACGCTTTGGTGCCAACAACGAAGAAGTGCTCGAACGTCTGTGCTGGATGCGCGATGAGCTGGGACCTGCGCTTAAAGCCGCCGTGCGTCACCTTGGCGAGCTGGAGTTAAAACCGCTGATGGCACAGGCGTTACATATGGGTGATGAAGTCCATAACCGTAACGCCGCAGCAACCGGTCTACTGATCAAACGCCTGCTGCCCGCGCTACTGGCCTGCAACTTGCCTGGTACGAGCGTACAAAAGGTCGTGGCCTTTATCACCAGCAACGATCACTTCTTCCTCAACCTGTCGATGGCGGCCTGTAAAGCCATGATGGACGCAGCCGCCGGTGTGCCATTCAGTTCAATGGTTACGGTGATGGCACGCAACGGTGTTAATTTCGGCATTCGCTTGTCCGGCACCGGAGAGCAATGGTTCCAGGCTCCAGCCAACGCGGTCGAAGGGCTATTTTTCCCGGGCTATGGCGTGGACGATGCTGCCGCAGATCTTGGTGATAGCGCCATTACGGAAACCGCCGGCGTGGGTGGGTTTGCAATGGCATCTTCCCCTGCAATTGTAAAATTTGTCGGTGGAACCCCCGCAGATGCGACCAACAATAGCCGCCGCATGCAGTCAATTACCCTGGGTGGTAACCCGGCCTTCACACTGCCAGCCCTGAACTTTGCCCCGACGGCTGCCGGTATCGACGCCCGCAAGGTCGCCGACCGCGGTATTTTACCCGTCATCAACACCGGGATTGCGCACAAACAGGCCGGCATCGGCCAGATTGGAGCGGGCATCACGACCGCTCCCATGCCCTGCTTTGTCGAGGCAATTTCCACACTGGCGCAGATCGTTGCAAAAGGAGAACCACAATGAGCAGGCCATTGGCTGTCGTTGCTGTCGGTGGTAACGCCCTGATCCAGGACGATCGACGGAATAGCATTCCCGATCAATACGATGCGGTGATTGAAAGCGTTGAACATATCACCGATATGGTCGAGGCCGGGTGGGATCTGGTATTGACCCACGGCAATGGCCCGCAGGTAGGGTTTATTTTACGCCGTTCCGAACTGGCGAGCGGTGAAGTTGCCCCCGTCCCACTGGATTACGCCGTGGGCGATACCCAGGGCGCAATCGGCTATATGTTCCAGAAAGCGCTGCATAACGCCCTGGCACGTCGCGGTATTCACAAACCCGTTATTGCTCTGGTGACGCAAACACGGGTCAGTGAGGAGGATGACGCCTTCGCAAACCCAACCAAACCTATCGGTGCATTCCTTGATGAAGCGACCGCCCGCGAACGTCAGCAGCAACTCGGCTGGACACTGATGGAAGATGCGGGCCGGGGCTGGCGACGCACCGTGCCTTCTCCCTCACCTCTGGAAATCATTGAACACAACACCATTGCCCAACTGGTGAAGCAGGGCTATATCGTCATCGCCTGCGGCGGTGGCGGGATCCCGGTCATTCGCGATGCACAACAACAGCTGAAAGGCGTCGAGGCGGTGATTGATAAAGATCGCGCGTCTGCTCTGCTCGCCAGCCAACTGCAAGCCGATTTGCTGCTCATTCCCACCGGGGTAGAAAAAGTGGCGATCAACTTCGGCACGCCCCGGCAGCAATGGCTGGACACCCTTACCGTCGAACAAGCCCAGGCGCTCGTGCAAGAGGGGCAATTTGGGGTCGGTAGCATGCAACCGAAAGTCGAAGCGATTCTCGATTTTGTGAACACCAGCCAACAACAGGGTAAATACGCCAGCGGTCTGATCACCAGCCCGCAGGCCATTAAAGCCGCCCTTTCACACCAGAGCGGAACCTGGATCACCCCATAACATTTACCGGAGAATAATATGACAACCACTACTCTGCTGGCTGTGAATGGCACCCTGATGCGCGGCCTGGAATTGAACAAAAACATGCTCAAGGCAGGCGGTGTATTCGTGCGCGAAGACCTCACCGACGCGCACTATCGCCTGTGGAGCATTAACGACAGACACCCTGGGATGATCCGCGTCGCACAAGGCGGCACGCAGGTTGCGCTGGAGATTTGGGCGCTTCCGCTCGCCAGTTTTGCCGAATTACTGATGAGTGAACCTGCGGGGCTGGCCATCGGTAAAGTCAAACTCGCCGATGGCAGCGAAGTGCTGGGCGTGCTGGCGGAAAACTGGCTCACGGAGGGTCAACGCGAAATCACAGAACAGGGAAGCTGGCGACAGTACACCGGCCATTTCCACACGGCGTAACGCGCACTTCAGAGGGAACAAGATATGCGTAAAACAGAAGAGAGTCTTCACACTGCGTCAGGGTTACGGATCGCCATGATTTTGCTTGGGATCGCCGTTACGCCGGTTCTGCTGTCATCTTCAAGTCTGGGTAACCAGCTTTCCAGCGGCAGCCTGATAAGTGTGGTATTGCTGGGTGGACTCATCCTCACCATTTTGTCTGCCATTACCATCAGCGTGGGCGAAAAAGCCCGCCTGCCAACGTACGGTATTGTGAAATATGCGTTTGGCGAAAAAGGCGCGATCGCTATCAATATCCTGATGGCCATCAGTCTGTTCGGCTGGATTGCGGTAACCGCCAGCATGTTCGGTCATTCCGTGCATGATTTGCTCACACAGCATGGGCTGAATGTTCCACTGCCGCTGCTGGTCGCTGCGGGATGCGTGATTTTTGTTGCCTCTACCGCATTTGGCTTTGAGGTATTAGGGAAAGTCGCCCAGATTGCCGTCCCTGTAATTGTGCTGGTTCTGTGTTACATCCTGTATGTTGCCACCCACAGCGACATAGCAATGCCGCAAACCGTTGTCAGTATGAATACTGGCGTTGCCGTATCGACCGTCGTTGGCACGATCATCGTTCTGGTCGCGACTCTGCCTGACTTTGGCAGTTTCGTGCATAACCGCAAGCACGCCCTGATCGCGGCGGGGCTGACGTTTCTGGTTGCCTACCCCCTGCTGTACTGGGCTGGCGCGACGCCCAGCGCCATTAGCGGCCAGGGTTCCCTGCTGGGTGCGATGACAGTCTTTGGTGCCGTACTGCCTGCCGCGCTGTTGCTGATTTTCGCCTGCGTAACGGGTAATGCCGGGAATATGTTCCAGGGCACGCTGGTCGTGTCAACGTTACTGACCCGCTTTCCTAAATGGCAAATAACCCTCGCGCTGGGGGGATTGTCTGCCATCGTCGGTAGCCTGGATATTATGGCGTGGTTTATCCCGTTCCTGCTGTTCCTCGGTATTGCCACCCCCCCGGTCGCCGGAATTTATATTGCCGATTTCTTCATGTACCGCCGCAACGGTTACCAGGATTCCGTTCTGACGCAGGAACCACAAATTAAAGCGCTGACGTTTGTCGCGTGGATTTCAGGCGCTGTTGTAGGTTTTATGACCGTGAAAGGGGTGTTCACCCTGACCACTATTCCGTCGGTAGACTCCATTGTTGTGGCCTGTATCGCATACGCGCTGCTCAGTCGTCTGGGTCAACACCGATAGTTCCTGCGTATAATTGGCACACTTTTACGGCTGAATCGAACCCGGGTTCAGCCGCTCTCTGCCGACCAGGAAACCCTATGTTTATTTCTGACGAAACTCTCCGCGTGATCCATCTGGTCGCCAGACACCAGAGCATTACGACTGCCGCCGAGCAGCTAAACAAAGTCCCGTCCGCCATTAGCTATACCATCAAAAAAACGGAAGAAGCGCTTGGCGCAGAACTGTTTCTTCGCAAAGGACGCTATATCGAACTCACGCCAGCGGGCAGCTATTTTATTGAACACAGCAAAACGATCCTCGGCGATCTGGAAGCACTCAGACGTAACACGGTGTTGATCCACGATGGCATTGAACGTGAATTAACGATTGCGGTAAACAACATCATTCCCACCGCCGTGCTGGTCGAGTTCATCCGCGATTTTGAACAACAATTCTCGTCAACGACACTGACGCTGAATCTTGAAGTCTACAACGGTTGTTGGGATGCACTGTATGGCAGACGGGCAGATCTGGTGATTGGTGCGCCCCATGCCGTTCCCGGCAGCGAGGGCATTATCAGCGCCCCTTTAGGGCAGCTGGAATGGGACTTTGTCGTCAGCCCACAGCATCCGCTCGCGGGTGCCCGACACCCGCTCGACAACGCTGAACTGCGTCACTATTCGGCTGTGTGTATTCGTGACACATCCATCAGCATCGCGCCGCAACAGGCCTGGCTGCTGGAGGGGCAAAAACCGCTTTTTGTGCCTGATTTCACCACCGCCATTGCATTAATCGAGCAAAATGTGGGGATTGGCTATATTCCGCACCATCTGGCGCTACCGTTGCTCAACAGGGGAACGCTACTCAAAAAACCGATGCGTGAACACAAACATGCCACAACGCTTTTTCTGGCAGCCCGTTCAGACGGTATGGGGAAAGTGTGCCGCTGGTGCATGGACTACCTGCAGCACCCGGCCTTAAGTGCAAGGCTAAGCGGGGGATAAAACACCTCTCCACAATGAAGGGAGAGGTTTTCCGGTTACGCCTGACGCAGATTCTGCGCCGCCTTCACCATGTTTGCCAGCGCCGCGCGGGTTTCCGGCCAACCGCGGGTTTTCAGGCCGCAGTCCGGGTTCACCCACAGACGCTCCGCCGGGATACGCTGAGCCGCTTTCTGCAATAAGGCTTCAATCCATTCTACGTCCGGCACGTTCGGTGAGTGGATGTCATACACGCCCGGCCCGATTTCGTTCGGGTAGTCGAACTCTTCGAATGACTCCAGCAGTTCCATGTCTGAACGTGATGTCTCAATAGTGATCACATCAGCATCCAGCGCAGCAATGGAATCCATGATGTCGTTAAACTCGCAGTAACACATGTGGGTGTGGATCTGTGTGTCGTCCTTCGCGACGGCGGCGTTGATGCGGAAGGCTTCCACGCCCCATGCCAGATACGCATCCCAGTCGCAGCGGCGCAGCGGCAGACCTTCGCGCAGTGCCGGTTCATCAATCTGGATGATGCCAATACCCGCCGCTTCCAGATCTGCCACTTCGTCACGCAGCGCCAGCGCAATCTGCTTCGCAATGGTTTCACGGCTCACATCTTCACGCGGGAAGGACCAGCAAAGAATGGTTACCGGACCGGTCAGCATGCCTTTCACTGGTTTGTCGGTCAGGGACTGAGCGTACTTCGCCCACTCAACGGTGATCGCTTCCGGACGGCTGATGTCACCAGTCACTACCGGTGGCTTCACGCAGCGGGAGCCGTAGCTTTGCACCCAACCGTTCTGGGTAAAGACGAAACCATCCAGGTGCTCACCAAAGTATTCCACCATGTCGTTACGCTCTGCTTCACCGTGCACCAGCACGTCCAGACCTAAGCGCTCCTGCTCCACAATCGCCTGTCTGATGTGTTCGGCGATACCGGTGCGATAGTGGTTCGCATCCAGATTACCCTTTTTAAAGTCCAGACGCAGGCCGCGGATTTCAGTGGTCTGCGGGAAGGAACCAATAGTGGTCGTCGGCCATGCTGGCAGATTGAAGCGGGCGCGCTGGGCTTCGGCACGCACGCTGTAAGCGTTCTGACGCTGGCTGTCCTGCGCCGTGATGGCCGCCAGACGTTTTTCGACCGCCGCATTGTGAACGCGGGTGGAGTGACGACGTGCCTGAATCGGCGCGCTCCATTCGGTAATCGCCGCCGTATTGCCCGTGTTCAGCGCATCACGCAGCAGCGACAGCTCTTCACATTTCTGCAGGGCGAAGGCAAACCAGCTTTTCACTTCCGCATCCAGGCGGGTTTCCACGCTCAGATCGATGGGGCTATGCAGCAGGGAGCAGGAAGAGGCGACCCACAGATCGCGTTTACCGACGACATCTTTAATCTGTGCATACTTCTCCGTCAGATCGGCACGCCAGACGTTGCGACCGTTGACCAGACCCGCCGAGAGCAGCCAGTCCGTTGGCAGACGCTTGTGCAGCTCCGCCACATCATCTTTGCCATGAACCAGGTCAACGTGCAGCCCCTGAACCGGCAGCGCCGCGATCGTGTCGAGGTTTGGCGTGACACCTTCAAAGTACGTGGTCAGCAGCAGCTTCACCTGACCCGTCAGCGCGTCGTAAGCCGGTTTGAAGGCGTTCAGCCATTCTTTCGGCAGCTCAAGCACCAGCGCTGGCTCATCAATTTGCACCCACTGAATGCCGCGTTTACCCAGCTCAATCAACACCTGTTTGTAGACCGGCAAAATATCGTTCAGCAGGCTGAGACGGTCAAATTGTTCGCCTTTCACTTTACCCAGCCACAGGTACGTAACCGGCCCCAGCAGCACAGGTTTTACCTGATGCCCCAGTGCCAGCGCTTCGTCCACTTCGTCCAGCAGTTGCGTCCAGGTCAGTTTGAACTGCTGGCCTTTTACGAACTCCGGCACCATGTAGTGATAGTTGGTGTTGAACCACTTGGTCATTTCCGCCGCTGCCGCTGGCTCCCCTGTTGGCGCACGGCCACGGCCAATGCGGAACAGGGTGTCGATATCTACCGATCCATCTTTGTTCTGATGACGAGCCGGCACGTTGCCAAGCAGCAGGCTGGTGGTCAGAACATGGTCGTACCAGGCGAAATCGCCCACTGGCAGCAGGTCAACACCCGCCTGTTTTTGCTGATCCCAGTGACGGGCACGCAGCTCGCGGCCAACGGTCAGCAGTTCTTCACGGGTCGTGTTGCCCGCCCAGTAGCTTTCTTGCGCTTTTTTCAGCTCGCGACGCAGGCCAACGCGAGGGAAACCGAGAGTGTGATTACGGATTGTCATGGTATGCCCCTTGTGAATTTTTACGATTTAGACGTCCAGATGTTTACACATCCATAATTGGCGGTTACTGTATATTCCTCAAGCGCAAAATGTTCATGCCGAAGTGAAGGACTTTCATGATCGAGATAAAACACCTGAAAACGCTACAAGCGTTGCGGAACTGCGGTTCTCTCGCAGCGGCTGCGGCTACGCTGCACCAGACCCAGTCCGCCCTTTCTCACCAGTTCAGCGATCTGGAACAACGCCTCGGCTTTCGTCTTTTTGTGCGTAAGAGTCAGCCGCTACGCTTTACGCCGCAGGGTGAGATCCTGTTGCAGCTGGCCAACCAGGTGCTGCCGCAGATTGCCAGCGCCCTGCAATCCTGCAACGAGCCGCAGCAAACCAAACTGCGTATCGCAATTGAGTGTCACAGCTGTATTCAGTGGCTGACCCCCGCGCTTGAGAGCTTCCGTCAGAAGTGGCCGCAGGTGGAGATGGACTTTAAATCCGGTGTGACGTTTGACCCTCAGCCATCGCTCCAGCAGGGCGAGCTGGATCTGGTCATGACCTCAGACATTCTGCCGCGCAGTGGTCTGCACTATTCGCCGATGTTTGATTTTGAAGTGCGCCTGGTTCTGGCTCCGGATCACCCTCTGGCCAGTAAAACACGCATCACGCCGGAAGATCTGGCGACGGAAACGCTGCTGATTTACCCGGTGCAGCGCAGCCGCCTGGATATCTGGCGTCACTTCCTGCAGCCCGCAGGTATTAGCCCACAGCTGAAAAGCGTGGATAACACCCTGCTGTTGATTCAGATGGTTGCGGCCAGAATGGGTATCGCGGCGCTGCCGCACTGGGTGGTGGAAAGCTTTGAACGCCAGGGTCTGGTCGTGACCAAAACCCTGGGTGAAGGACTGTGGAGCCGGCTGTACGCCGCCGTGCGCGACGGCGAGCAGCGTCAGCCAGTAACGGAAGCGTTTATTCGCTCAGCGCGGAACCACGCGTGCGACCATCTTCCGTTTGTGCGGAGCGCGGAGCGACCCAACGGCGATGTACCCACAGCGAAGCCAGGATCACCGTCCCTCCAGTAAGGAAGCTCGGCCAGTGCGGTTGTTCCTGCCAGATGGCGAGGTTCACCAGTAGCCCCGCAGGCACATGAACGTTGTTCATAATCCCCAGCGTACCGGCGTCTACCTGTGTAGCGCCGTAGTTCCACATGAAATACCCCAACCCGGATGCCACCACGCCCAGCCAGACCAGAATGCCCCACTGCACGGAGGTGGTCGGCAGTTTTTGCGGGTTACCGAGCATAAACCACGCCGCCACCGCGACGATAGCAGCCCCCATATAGAACCAGGCGAACGCGTTATGCTGTGGCATCGGACGGGTTTCCATCAGGCGTTTGTAGCCAACCATACCAATAGCAAAGCTGATATTCGCCAGCTGCACGAACATCAGGCCAGTCCAGAAGTGATCGCTCACTTTGTCATAGCGAATAATCGCCGCCCCCACAACCGCCAGCAGCGCACTCAGCACATAGCCCCAGCGTAAGCGACGCTTGCTCAGCAGATCGTAAATCAGCGTGATGTAGAGCGGTGTCAGCACGGTAAACAACAGGAATTCGGAGACGGACAAGTAGACATATGCCCGGAAGCTGAACAGATACATGATGCCGAGCTGCATCGCACCCACCAGCATGTACAGCAGAATGGTTTTTAGCGACTGCCCGCGCGTACGCAAAAACGGCAGGAACACCAGCGCCGCCAGCCCGACACGCATCAGTACCGAGAAGTAGCTGTCAACATGTCCGGCAAGGTATTCACCGATCAGGCTAAAGGAGAAGGCCCACAGGATAGTGGTGATAATGAGTAGCGCCACAATGCTTGTCTCTCAGAAAGAAGGACAGGCATTGTAGCGAACTACTCAGTTGACAACTGGGCAGTAAATAATCAATTAAAGATTATTCAAGGAACAATTTGCGCAGATATTTTGGTACCGCGTTATCGGCGTTCGAACCAATCACTTCCAGCTCGGGGTGCAGATCTTTCAGACGCTGGTGCGCATTCTCCATAATGCAGCCTTTCCCTGCCATCGAGAGCATTTCTGCATCGTTCATACCATCACCAAAGGCAATGCTGTCTTTCAGGCCAAAACCCATACGCCTGGCGACAGCGTCCAGCGCGTGACCTTTCGAGACACCGCCCGCCATGACCTCCAGACAGGTAAGCGTAGAGAAACTGACGTTGACGCGGTCACCCCAGCGCGCATTAAACGCCTGCTCCAGCGGCAACAGTTCTTCATGGCTGGTGCAGGTGAAAAACACTTTACTGACGCCTTCCGGCTCCAGCAGACCCGGCTCGTACAGCGAATACTGGAATACCGCCTCTTTAAAGAAACGCATCTCTTCCGGACGGTGGCGGTTCATAAACCACTCATCGTCGCGATAAACGTTGGTGACGATATTCGGGTTGTTATGCACAACACCAAACAGATCGGCGGCAATGCCACGATCCAGATTGTGAGTGAAAATCAGGTTGCCATCGGTATCGTGTACTCGCGCACCGTTGGAGGTGATCATGTAGGACTTGATGTCCAGATTATCGCGGATCTGCCCTACATCCACGTGGTGGCGACCGGTGGCAAACACAAAGTTCACGCCACGGGCAGTCAGGAGTTTCAGGGTCTCTTTCGCATAAGGCGACAGGGTGTGGTCGGGGGAAAGTAGTGTGCCATCTAAATCAGATGCAACAACCTGGTACATAGGGAAATTTAACCTCAATAGAAAATCAGTTATGCCGGTTGAAAAACTCAACAATGGCGTTAAGCGCGACTGAGCGCATAGCGTCCTTTTCGAAAAGGATCTCATGGAATGCGCCGTTTATAACCAGCGGTTTTCGCCCTTCACAAGGGTGACCGGCGGCGGCGCGCAGTTCACAAAAGCGGTCATGCATGCGGTTATCGACCACACGCTCTTCTTCCGCCTGAATCAGGAGTGTCGGTGTGTCGTCATTGCCGACGCCAGTCAATACCTGCTCACCGGCCAGAATGCCTTCCCGCACCCAGTGATAAGTGGGACCACCGACGCGTAAACGCGGTTCATCGGCATAAAAGCGCAGGTTACGGCGATAACGCTGCCGACTGTGGGTTAACACATTGATGGCAAACGGTAGTGCCCGCCAGCGTCCTGTCCCGATGGCATACCCTTCACGAATGCGCTGATGGCCCTCAGCCCAGTCAAGAATATGACGCACCATCCAGTCAGGAAAACGCATCACGATGCCATACATCGGCGCGGTGAGCGCAATGGCATCGCACTGGTGCTCGTAACGCTGCAAAAACAGTGTGGAGATCGCACCGCCCATTGAGTGCGCAAGGATATAACGCTTACGCCACGGGCCTGGCTGAACTTCCTGTTGCCAGAATGCGGCAAGATCGTCGACGTAATCGCTGAAATTATCCACATGACCACGGTGCGTGTCCGATAACATACGACCGGAAAGCCCCTGCCCACGATGGTCAATAATCAGGACATCGAACCCTGTATGGACCAGATCATAAGCCAGTTCGGCATATTTAACGTAGCTTTCTATACGCCCCGGGCATATCACAATCACCCGATCATTTTTCTTATCCCGAAAACGGACAAAGCGTACCGGAACACGACCTACGCCTGTAAATTCATCTTCCTCACGTTGCCGCCAGAAATGGGTCAGCGGCCCCATAGAGAAAGCAGCAAATGCGTTTTCTCGTGTTTCCCAGTCCTTTTTCTGCTGAAACATCGGGTTTCCACCCCTGTAAGCCAAGGAATATCGTTTTTTCATCACTGGTCACAAAATGACTCAGCAATAGCGTATTGTGGCATAAAAACAGACGATTCGGGAGTTTCAAATGACCTTCGAGTGGTGGTTCGCTTACCTGCTGACATCCATCATCCTCAGCCTTTCCCCTGGCTCTGGCGCGATCAATACTATGACCACATCCATCAACCACGGCTATCGCGGTGCGGCGGCGTCCATTGCCGGTTTGCAGACCGGGCTGGGCATTCACATCGTGCTGGTAGGGATTGGTCTGGGGACATTGTTCTCCCGCTCTGTACTGGCGTTTGAGGTGCTGAAATGGGCCGGCGCGGCATATCTGATTTGGCTGGGTATTCAGCAATGGCGTGCCGCAGGATCAATCAACCTGAACACACTCGCTCAGGCACAAACGCGCGGTCGTCTGTTTAAACGCGCAGTGTTCGTTAACCTGACTAACCCGAAAAGCATTGTTTTCCTGGCCGCGTTGTTCCCGCAGTTTATCGTGCCACACCAGCCGCAGGTGATGCAGTACGTGGTGCTGGGTACGACCACCATTGTTGTCGACATCATTGTGATGATTGGTTACGCGACGCTGGCGCAGCAAATCGCGGCCTGGATTAAAGGGCCTAAGCAGATGAAGGCCCTGAATAAAGTGTTCGGTTCGTTGTTTATGCTGGTTGGCGCGCTCCTGGCGTCAGCGCGTCATGCTTAGCGAGAGATAATCAAATGGATACCGAAGCCGGTGAACAACGCGCCGGCAAAACCGTCAATCCACTTTGCGATGCGCTGGTAACCACGGCGCATTGCCGGTAAGGCAAACAGGCTTGCCACCACGGTGAACCAGGCAAACGTCTCAACGACAATCAGCAGGAAGATACCCCAGCGCGCCCCCGCGCCCACGCTGTCACCGACAAACAGAGAGAACACGGAGCCAAAATAGATGATCGCTTTCGGGTTCGCCAGGTTGGTCAGCAGCCCTTTCACAAAGCTACGGCCGCCCGTTGCCAGCTCAACCTTTGGCTCTTCCGGCTTTTTCACTTCTTTCTTCAGCGCTCCGCGCAGCATCTGGTAGCCCATCCAGCACAGGTAGAGACCCCCGCCGACCATAATAATGTTATGCAGCCAGGCCATCTTTGCCAGAATCAGGTTCAGACCGAGTAGCGCCACCGCCGCCCAGACCATGACACCCGCAGTGATACCCAGCACGCCCATCATCGCCTCTTTGCGGGAGCGGCTGACGGCCGTTTGTGACACGAAGAAAAAGTCAGGGCCGGGGCTCATCAGCGCAACGATATGCACTAACGCCACGGTGAGAAATAGCATTAACATAATTAGCTCGCGGGGAAATAATACAGTGAGTCACCATCCTGGCACTTTTTAGCCCGGCTGACTACTCCTCATCATCACCATCCGCGTGAGAACGGATGAGCGCCATAAACTCTTTACCGAAGCGCTCCAGTTTGCGCGTACCCACGCCGTTAACGCTGAGCATCTCGCCAGCGCTGAGTGGCATTTGCTCGGCCATCTCAATCAGCGTCGCATCGTTGAACACCACGTACGGTGGAATGTTCTCTTCATCGGCAATGGCCTTACGCAGCTTGCGCAGTTTGGCAAACAGCTTGCGGTCATAGTTGCCACCGTACGATTTTTGCATCACGCGTGGTTTCAGGGCGATAACGCGCGGAACGGCGAGCTTCAGTTCAATGTCACCGCGCAGCACCGGACGTGCGGCTTCAGTAAGCTGAAGCGCGGAGTGCTGGGCAATGTTTTGCGCGGCGAATCCCAGGTGGATCAGCTGGCGGATGATACTCACCCAGTGCTCGTGGCTCTGCTCTTTGCCAATCCCGTAGACGGGAAGTTTGTCGTGCCCCATATCGCGGATGCGCTGGTTGTTGGCTCCACGCAGCACTTCCACCACGTAGCCCATCCCGAAGCGCTGATTAACACGGTAGATGGTCGAGAGCGCTTTACGCGCGTCCATCAGGCCATCGTACTGCTTCGGCGGATCAAGACAGATATCGCAGTTGCCGCACGACTCCTGACGCCCCTCACCGAAGTAGTTGAGCAGTACCAGACGGCGGCAGGTTTGCGCTTCAGCGAACGCCCCCATCGCATTGAGCTTATGACGTTCGATATCCTGCAACTGTCCCTGCGGTTTCTCTTCCAGGCAGCGACGCAGCCACGCCATATCAGCCGGATCGTAAAACAGCATCGCCTCGGCTGGCAGACCATCACGCCCGGCACGGCCAGTTTCCTGGTAGTAGGATTCAATATTACGCGGGATATCAAAGTGCACCACAAAGCGCACGTTGGGCTTGTTAATCCCCATCCCGAACGCCACCGTTGCGACCACGATTTGCAGGTCGTCGCGCTGGAATTTCTCCTGCACGTCGGCGCGAATGTGATTTTCTAAGCCAGCATGATAGGCCGCGGCGCTAAAGCCACGGTTTTGCAGACGTGCGGCGGTGTCCTCCACCTTCGCACGGCTGTTACAGTAGATGATACCCGACTTGCCGCGCTGCTCCTGCACATAACGCAGAAGCTGATCCAGCGGCTTGAATTTTTCCATCAGCATATAGCGGATGTTCGGGCGGTCGAAGCTACTGACCTGAATCAGCGGATCATTCAGCCCAAGCAGGCGAACGATATCCAGACGCGTTGTGTCATCTGCCGTTGCGGTGAGCGCCATAAACGGCAGCTCGGGGAAGCGCTGACGCAGCTGACCAAGCGCGGCGTATTCCGGGCGGAAATCGTGCCCCCACTGCGAGATACAGTGCGCTTCATCCACCGCCAGCAGAACCGGGTTCCAGTGCGCCAGATGATCGAGGAAGTTATCCAGCATCAGGCGCTCTGGTGCGATATACAGCAGGCGGATCTGCCCGGTACGGCAACCGGCCATCACCTCTTGCTGCTGCTCACGCGTCTGCGTGGAGTTAAGACAGGCTGCCGCCACGCCGTTGGCGAGCAGTTGGTCAACCTGGTCTTTCATCAGCGAAATAAGGGGTGATACCACGACCGTCAGGCCGTTGAGCACCAGCGCGGGAACCTGATAGCAGAGCGATTTACCGCCGCCAGTTGGCATCACCACCAGGCAATCACGCCCTTCCAGCACGGTATCAATGATGGTTTCCTGGCCAGGACGGAACTGCTGGTAGCCAAAGGTTTCATGCAGAACCTGTTTAGCCAGCGATTCCTGATTCAATACTTCCGCCTGCGCCACGTTAACCCCATATGCCAGAAATAAAACAGGCGCTATTTTCAGCGCCTGAGAGAGAAACTTCAACGTTTAACGGAAAAACATTCGAGCAGCCTAGAAAATATCGTTCAACATCACGCCCACGCCGACGCGGGTCTGGTTGAAGTTGTAATCGATAAGCGACTCGCCGTAACCGCTGTAGACCTGCGTATACAGGCGCACATGCTTGCTCACCGGATAGCTCAGGCCCACTTCCGCACCACCGTAGCCGGTGTTCCAGTTGTACTGGCCTTTGGCGCTCAGCACCGCATCACCCAGTTGATAGCCAATTTTGAGCTGGTAATAGCCCATATATTTGGTGATGTCCGGGTTGTCATTGGTTTCGCCCACCACGTACCACGGCTTCACTTCCACCATCCAGTTGCCGTTTTGCGCCATCAGGCGGGTATAAAGACGGTTCCAGCTTCGGGAAGTCGGGTCGGCACGGCCGTTGGAGTCATGGTTAAAACCCATCTCTACGTCGCGCAGCGTCCAGCCCGCAAATTCGTAATCCGTTGCGAAACCGAGGAACAACTGCGGCTCGTAATTGGTTTCACGGAACGGCGAAGATTCACCGCTGTTGGAGAGCTGCCACCAGGATTTCTGCGTATAGGACGCCCCGAGCACCGAGTTCGGCCCTAAAATGCCACGCCAGAACGGGAAGGCGAGACTGAGCTGATACTTCACCTCATCCTTGCGTGCGTTATCTGACCAGTCATAGGAGCGAATGGCCTCCTTGTTGATATCGCTGGTCCAGGTATAGAGCAGATAGTTGGTGTCGTACGGGTAAAGCGTGAAGGGATTATCATGCTCCTGCAGCAGGTTGGCGATAATGCTGCCACGCACCGCTGGCGTATCGTGTACCTCTTTTACCGTCGCTTCCTGCGCATATGCTGTGAGAGGCAGCGCAATCGCCGCCAGTAACCAACCCAGATACGTCCGCATCGGTGGTGTTCTCCTGAAAAACAGATTGATTTCATGAATCGTTATGAGCAGACATTCTACAGGCTTCTTCAGTAACTTCCGCCTCCTCCTTTCTGAAAGTGGAAATCCTGAAGCATGAGGCATAAAATCAACATTTTGTTAACAAAAAGGATGTCAATTCTCATGTCAGCCACGCTTACCGCCGAAGAAACGTTAAAACTCGTGGGCGAGATTTTTGTTTACCATATGCCCTTTAACCGCGCGCTAGGGCTGGAACTGGAGCGGTACGAGAAAGAGTTTGCCCAGCTTAGCTTTAACAACCAGCCAATGATGGTGGGCAACTGGGCGCAAAGCATCTTGCATGGCGGTGTGATTGCCTCGGCGCTGGATGTCGCGG
Source organism: Enterobacter cloacae complex sp. 2024EL-00214 (assembly GCF_043945575.1). Lineage (NCBI taxonomy): Bacteria > Pseudomonadati > Pseudomonadota > Gammaproteobacteria > Enterobacterales > Enterobacteriaceae > Enterobacter > Enterobacter cloacae complex sp. 2024EL-00214. The sequence goes on from NZ_JBIMRC010000023.1 coordinate 38,122, forward strand.
CAGGGCTGGTCTGTGTTGGTAGCACACTGACACGCCACGACACCATCAATGAAGATGAGCTACGTCAACGCCTGTCGCGCATGGGAACCATCGACTTACGCGTCGACTACCTGCGCCCCGGGCGTGGAAACCGCTTTACCTGCACCAGTAGCCTGCTGCGCGCGGGTAATAAAGTCGCCGTTGCCCGCGTTGAGTTACATAACGAAGAACAGGTTTATATCGCCAGCGCAACCGCCACTTATATGGTGGGTTGAGTGGGTAAAATCAGTTAAAGTGAATGCACTTTCTTGTAACGGATTTTCCCGATGGATGCTAAACAGACGCGGCAGGGCGTTTTACTCGCCCTTGCCGCTTATTTTATTTGGGGTATCGCTCCGGCGTACTTCAAATTTATCGCTTACGTACCGGCTGATGAGATCCTCACTCACCGTGTGATCTGGTCATTTTTCTTTATGATTGCGCTGATGAGCATCAGTCGTCAGTGGTCAGGCGTAAAAACATTGCTGCAAACACCGAAAAAGGTGTTTCTGCTGGCGCTCTCTGCGGTGCTGATTGGCGGTAACTGGCTGCTGTTTATCTGGGCGGTGAATAACCATCACATGCTCGAAGCCAGCCTGGGGTATTTTATTAACCCACTGGTGAATATTGTGCTGGGGATGATTTTCCTCGGTGAGCGCTTCCGCCGTATGCAGTGGCTGGCGGTGATCCTCGCCTTCTGCGGCGTACTGGTTCAGCTGTGGACGTTCGGTTCACTGCCGATCATCGCGCTGGGGCTGGCATTCAGCTTTGCATTCTACGGGCTGGTGCGTAAGAAAATCGCCGTGGAAGCACAAACCGGGATGCTGTTCGAAACCCTGTGGCTACTGCCAGTAGCCGCAGTCTACCTGTTTGGCATTGCCGACAGCTCCACCAGCCATATGGGCAATAACCCGTGGTCGCTGAATATGCTGTTGATGGCGGCAGGCGTGGTGACAACCATCCCACTGCTGTGCTTCACCGGTGCGGCGACGCGCCTGCGCCTCTCCACGCTGGGCTTCTTCCAGTACATCGGCCCGACGCTGATGTTCCTGCTGGCAGTGGTGTTTTACGGTGAAGTGCCGGGTGCGGATAAAATGGTGACGTTCGCCTTTATCTGGGTCGCGCTGGCGATTTTTGTCGCCGATGCAATTTATACCCAGCGCAGGACGCGTAAAGGTCAATAGGGACGTTATAGGGCGGGCTGGCACAACGCCACCCGCCAGATTCCTACAGCCAGTTGCGGCGCTTAAAGTACAGATACGGCGCAAGCCCGGCGAGGATCATAAAGATAATCGCGCCCGGGTAACCAAAGCTCCACTTCAGCTCCGGCATAAACTCAAAGTTCATCCCATAGCTTGATGCCACCAGCGTAGGCGGCAGGAACACCACGGATACCACCGAGAAGATCTTGATGATGCGGTTCTGCTCAATGTTGATAAAACCCATCGCCGCCTGCATCAGGAAGTTAACCTTCTGGAACAAGGATTCGTTGTGCGGCAGCAGGGATTCGATATCGCGCAGGATCTCACGCGCCTGCTCCAGCTGACCACCCGGCAAGCGTGCCTTACGCACCAGGAAGTTCAACGCACGCTGGGTATCCATCAGACACAAACGCACCTTCCAGCCGATATCTTCCAGCTCTGCCAGCGTCGAGAGCGCTTCGTCATATTCATCGCCCTGATGACCTTCCATGATAACGCGGCTCAGCTTTTCCAGGTCGCTGTAAATGTTTTCTATCTCATCCGCCAGCTGTTCGATTTTGGTTTCAAACAGGTCGAGCAACAGCTCATACGCGTTGCCGTCCACCATCGCCTGGCTACGGGCGCGCATACGGTAGAGACGAAATGCAGGCAGTTCGCGCTCGCGCAGGGTAAACAGGCGGCCATCGCGAATGGTAAACGCCACGGTGGAGTTACCCGCGTGGTCTTCCGCATCTTCAAAGAAGAAGAAGGAGTGAATGTGCAGACCGTCTTCGTCTTCAAAAAAACGTGCCGATGCTTCGATGTCTTCCAGTTCCGGACGGGTTGCCAGGCTTTGCCCCAGCTCAGATTGTACGCGAAGGCGTTCATCGTCGTCCGGCTCGACCAGATCCACCCATACGGCATCAATGAGGGGCTGTGACTCTTCGGCTTCAAGCCGAGTCAGTCGGTTATTTTCGAGTTGAAATGCGCTCAACATGACCGGGACTCCCAATGCAAAAAATATCGGACAGTTCGGTGGGCACACAGAAACAAATTGGGTTTCAGACCATTAAACAGCCTGACTCAGCGCGACGGGAATAATACAGGTCGCTGACAACCACTAAGGCCATCAGCAAGAGGAGATAGCCTTAGGAGTTGTTCCTGGATGACAGGGAATTGAGCCAGTATCTACTGGGTGTGTCCAAGGCGAATGTCCTCTTAGCGTAATCGTGCGCGCATGTTACGCCAGCAGTAACTGTGGCGTCAACACGCAACGGAACGCTGAAAGGCATTAATTGACCTTCAACGTATAAGGCTAGCAGATTATTACAAAATAATGATAATTTTCTGAATGTTACACTGTTTCCAGTCTGGCGTAAGCCGCCACCAGCCATTTGATCCCCTGCCCCTGGAACGCCACCTGCAGGCGGCTGTGCTCACCGCTGCCTTCCAGGTTTACGATGGTGCCTTCACCAAACTTAGAATGGCGCACGCGCTGGCCCAGCTTGTAACCGGTGTCGGTTTCAGAAATCGGTGAGCCCAGGCGCTGATGGCTGACCGGACGGCTGATGCTGGCGCGTAAACGAACTTCTTCCACGCATTCTTCTGGCAGTTCGCCAATAAAGCGCGACGGACGGTGATACACCTCTTTGCCATACAGACGACGAGTTTCGGCGTAGGTTAGCGTCAGCTTTTGCATAGCGCGGGTCACGCCCACATAGGCGAGACGGCGTTCTTCTTCCAGACGCCCACCTTCATCCAGCGACATCTGGCTCGGGAACATCCCCTCTTCCATGCCAACAATAAACACTTGCGGAAACTCCAGACCTTTGGCGGAGTGCAGGGTCATGAGCTGAACCGCATCCTGCCAGGTATCCGCCTGCCCTTCGCCCGCTTCCAGCGCAGCATGGGAGAGGAACGCCTGCAGTGGCATCAGGTCTTCGTCTTCTTCGTTGTAGCTGAACTGGCGCGTTGCCGTGACCAGTTCCTCTAAGTTCTCAATACGGGTCTGGCCCTTTTCACCTTTCTCCTGCTCGTACATGGTTCGCAGGCCAGAGTCTTTAATCACCCGGTCGGTCTGCACGTGCAGCGGCATATCTGCCGTCTCCTGAGCCAAAGCATCAATCAGTTCCAGGAAGCGCTGCAGCGCGCTGGCGGCACGTCCGGCGAGGGCTTTCTCCTGTAACAGCTCACGGCACGCCTGCCACAGGGTAAGCTGACGGTCGCGGGACGCCTGACGCACCACGTCCAGCGTACGATCACCAATGCCACGCGTCGGCGTATTCACCACACGCTCAAACGCCGCATCATCGTTACGGTTAGCAATCAGACGCAGATAGGAGAGCGCATCTTTGATTTCCTGACGCTCGAAGAAGCGCATCCCGCCATAAATCCGGTACGGCATACTCACCTGCAGCAGCGCCTCTTCCAGCACGCGCGACTGGGCGTTGCTGCGATAGAGAATGGCGCACTGCTCCAGCGCACCGCCGTTGTCCTGCCAGGTTTTAATGCGATTAACCACGAAGCGCGCTTCATCGAGTTCGTTAAACGCACAGTAGATAGAGATCGGCTCACCGTCGACGCCATCAGTCCACAGCTTTTTACCCAGACGCCCGTTGTTGTTTTCAATCAGGGCGTTGGCGGCGCTCAGGATGTTGCTTGTCGAGCGGTAGTTCTGTTCCAGACGAATAGTTTCCGCGCCCGGGAAATCCTTGAGGAAGCGCTGGATGTTTTCCACCTGCGCTCCACGCCAGCCGTAGATTGACTGGTCGTCATCGCCGACGATCATCACCTTGCCGGTATCACCCGCCAGCAGGCGGATCCACGCGTACTGAATGTTGTTGGTATCCTGGAATTCGTCCACCAGGATATTGGTGAAACGTTCGCGATAGTGCTGCAGGATATGCGGCTTGTTGAGCCACAGCTCGTGGGCACGCAGCAGCAGCTCGGCGAAATCGACCAGACCGGCGCGATCGCACGCTTCCTGATAAGCCTTGTAGACGTTTTGCCAGGTCTGCTCAACCGGATTACCGAAGCTCTGAATATGGTGCGGACGCAACCCTTCGTCTTTTTGACCGTTGATGTACCACATCGCCTGACGCGGCGGCCACTGCTTCTCATCGAGGTTCATTGCCTTGATCAGGCGCTTCAGCAGACGCAGCTGATCTTCGCTGTCGAGGATCTGGAAATCCTGCGGCAGGTTGGCGTCCATATGGTGCGCGCGCAGCAGGCGGTGCGCCAGGCCGTGGAAAGTGCCGACCCACATACCGCCCTGGCTGGTGCCCATCAGTTGTGCGATACGGTGGCGCATCTCTGCCGCCGCCTTGTTGGTGAACGTCACCGCCATAATGGAGTACGGCGAGCAGTGTTCCACGCTCTGCAGCCAGGCGATACGGTGAACCAGCACGCGCGTCTTACCACTGCCCGCCCCAGCCAGCACCAGCATGTTAGTGCGCGAGGCAGCTACGGCTTCACGCTGTTTGTCATTAAGGCTGTCGAGCAGGTAAGAAACGTCCATTGGCACCGTCACGTCATGTCGGGCAGGCGAATGTTCCCATTCGCCAAAACCCTGTTAATTTATACAGAACAATTGATGATTATATCAGCGTCGTGAGGGATGCCAACCGCGAAATTTCCACGTGCGGCAGCAGACGGCTGTCCAGCGTTGTCATCAGATCGGCATTTTCCGGTTTGATCCAGCAGGCCTGCATGCCGCAGCGGATCGCCCCGGCCACGTCCGTGGTCAGGTCATCCCCGACGTGCAGGATCTGACCGGGCGGCAGGCGCAGTTTTTGCGCCGCCAGATGGTACATATCGTTAAAGGGTTTCGAGCGTCCGTGCGGACCCGCACGCAGCACAAATTCAAAATAGTCGCCCAGACCAAACAACTCCGGCTGGGCATTGCCGTTGGTGATCGCCACCAGCGGCCACTTTTCGGCCAGTTTTGCCAGCGTATCATGTGTTTCCTGCGGCACATCAATGCGGCTGCGCCACCTGGCGAAGTTCTCCATTGAGGCTTCTGCCCCAATGGCCGCATCACGCGCGCTCATTCCTGCGTTCAGCATTGCCTGCTCAACCGCGCGGCGACGCCATTCCGTCACGTCATGATAAATCTCCGGCTCGGTCTCCCGCAGGGCCTGGCGCAGTCGCTGAAAGTCTTTACTCTGCATTGCCTTCAGCGCCGGATGGTAGTTTTGCACAAACGCCAGCGACTCCTGCTCGGTTCGCAGGATCACCTCACGGTTGTCGTAAAGGGTGTCATCAAGGTCAAATGTGATTGCGGAAATCTGACCGAGTGGGCGGTAAAAACGCATTATTTCCCCCGTTTGGCGCGTGGATGCGCCGCGTCATACACCGAGGCAAGGTGCTGAAAGTCTAAGTGGGTGTAGATTTGAGTGGTCGACAGATTCGCGTGGCCGAGAAGCTCCTGCACGCCGCGCAGATCGCCGCTCGATTCAAGCATATGGGTGGCAAACGAGTGGCGCAGCTTGTGCGGGTGAACATGGCTGTTCAGCCCCTGTTTGATGCCCCACTCAGCAAAGCGCTTCTGCACGTTACGCGCCGAGATCCGCTTCCCGAGTTTTGACAGGAATAGCGCATCTTCTTCTGCGCCAAACAGCCCGCGCAGATCCAGCCAGTGTTCAATCCAGGAGACGGCGTTGCGCCCCATCGGCAGGCGGCGCTCTTTGCTGCCCTTACCCATGACCCACACTTCGCCGGACTCGAGATCAAGGTGTTTTAAATCAAGGTTCACCAGCTCAGACAAACGCAGCCCTGCGCCATACATCACCTCCAGCATCGCGCGGTCGCGTACGGCCAGCGGATCGTTAAGATCGATATCCAGCAGGCGGTTCACATCGTCGACGTCGATATTTTTGGGCAGATGGCGCGGCGCTTTTGGCGTGGCGATCCCTTTAGCCGGGTTGGCTGTTAACCCCCCCTGGCTGACCAGCCAGTCGAAGAAACTGCGCAGGGCTGAGAGCCGGAGTGCCAGACTCGCCGGGCCTAGCCCTTTTTTGCGGCTACGCACGACAACCCCGCGTACCGTCGCAGCGTCACATTGTTGCCAGCTTTTCAGGCCGATCTCGTCGGCAATCTGCATGATGGCATCAAGCTGACGCTGATAGTTCAGCAGCGTAATGGGGCTAAGCTGACGTTCAACGCCCAGGTAGCGCAGAAATCGCGTGACGTCAGGGCCGAGCAGTCCGTCGGTCATACGCGCTCAATCCAGCGCTCCAGCAGCTCCGGCAGCATCAGGGCAATCTCCTGCAACAGATGCGTGCCTTGCCCCTGCTCATAGTGGTGTGCATCGCGGCTGGTAAATATCATCACCCCCAGATCGCCATCGCGCCCCATCAGTGACATCGCCACCGAGCCAATGGCTTTGGCCTCTGGTAACAGCAGCAGCAACTCTGGTCCGTTCAGCGGTCCCAGATAGTGGTGTTCATGGCCCAGACGCTGAATACGCAGCGGTTCAAACGCCTGACGGCTCAGCGCCAGATGGGTGAAGCCAGACGGTGCACCAATGCGCCAGCGGTCAGGGAAAAGACGAAGGGTTGCGCCAGCCAGCCCCAGCTCACGTGCCCAACGGTGGAAACGGCTGAGGAACTCTTCAAGGCTATGCGCCGACGCCAGACGTGCCTGCAGATGCAGCAGACGATAAAACAGGCTTTCGTTATTACTCGCCTGTTCCATCAGCAGCGTCATGTTCTCTTCGAGCTGATTGATATGGTTGCGTGAGCGCGCCATATGCCATTCGACCAGCGACACGGTTTCACGTACCGGATGCGGCACGCGCATCTGTTCGACGACGCGTGCATTGCGGATAAAAAACTCAGGATTGCGCAGCAGATAATCAACAACAGCTCTGTCGTCCAGTTCCGTCACCGTTTCCTGCAGTTCTTCCCCTGGTTGTTTCATAGATGGATAAACCCGTCATAGACATGTGCCGCCGGGCCAGTCATATACAGTGGATGACCCGGGCCTTTCCAGGCGATATCAAGACGACCGCCTGGTAATTCCACGCGAACCTCTTCTGCCAGTAATCCCTGAGAGATGCCGACTGCCACAGCAGCGCAGGCACCGCTTCCGCAGGCCTGGGTTTCACCCGCGCCGCGTTCGTAGACACGCAGGCGGATGTGCTCACGCTTCACCACCTGCATAAAACCGATATTCGCCCGCTCCGGGAAGCGTTCGTGGCTTTCCAGCACCGGGCCGAGGGTTTCGACCGCCGCGGTTTCCACATCATCAACCTGAATCACGCAGTGCGGGTTACCCATTGAGACGACGCCGCACAATACTGTCTGTTCGGCCGCACGCATAATATAGGTCTTTTCCGCTTTGTTCGCGCGAAACGGCACGGCGGAAGGTTCAAAGTTCGGCTCGCCCATGTTCACACGCACCAGCTCGTCATCGGTGACACTGAGCACCATGCGGCCATTAGCCGTGCTGACGCGAATATCGCGCTTGTTGGTCAGCCCTTTCAGGCGAACAAAGCGGGCAAAACAGCGTGCGCCATTGCCGCACTGGGAAACTTCGCTGCCGTCTGCGTTAAAAATACGGTAGTGGAAATCGAGATCGGGATCGTACGGCGGCTCAACCACCAAAAGCTGATCGAACCCCACACCCAGATGCCGATCCGCCAGACGGCGGATCAGTTCCGGGGAGAAAAAGACATTCTGCGTTACCGCGTCGACGACCATAAAATCGTTGCCAAGGCCATGCATTTTAGAGAACTGCATCATTTGCTCCATTGCGCGGGTACAGAACGTAATCGTCAGAGATTGACCTGAGTCGGACCGCCATTGTCGCCACGATCGTTCGTGGTTGGCGTCGTGGACTCAATACCGCTTTGCACCGGTTTCGTCGGCGGCGGCGCGCTTTTATCTGCAGGCGGGAAGTACAGCGGCCCTTTCAGACCACAGCCTGTCAGGCTAAACAGCGTGATGAGAACGGCAAGCGTTCGGAAAACGTTTTTCATTATTCAAGTTGCCCGTAAGTTCAAATCTGTTTCTATCATCGCAGGAGAAGACACAAAAGCAAGAGTTTGCCGCTTTCCTGCAACGGGAATTATTTAGCGTTATACTGCCGACATCACGAAAAACAGGAACAAAACCATGAACGACAGTGAATTCCATCGCCTTGCCGACACCCTGTGGATGACCATTGAAGAGTGTCTGGACGACTGGGACGGCGACAGCGATATCGATTGTGAAATCAACGGTGGCGTGTTGACCCTCAGCTTCGAAAACGGTAGCAAAATTATTATTAACCGCCAGGAGCCACTTCACCAGGTATGGCTGGCAACCCGTCAGGGTGGCTACCATTTCGATCTGAAAGAGGGCGAGTGGGTTTGCGACCGTAGCGGCGAAACGTTCTGGAACCTGCTGGAGCAGGCGGCGACCGCGCAGGCGGGTGAAAAGGTTAGCTTCCGGTAAGCGTTACACGGGTGGCGCTACGCCACCCGGTACAACGTCTCAGGAAAAATACTGCTGCAACAACGGAGCAGTCGCATCCTGGCTGGCAGGTACCGCAGGTGCCACAGCCTGGGTACGGAACGGGATGACCTGTGCACGACCGTCCACGTCCACAATCTGATAGAACTGCGGCAGGTTGAAGTTGATAAAGCTTGAGCCGTAGGTGAAACGGTCGTGTGACGACGAGTAGAAGCGGCTGACGTCGCGTACCAGCTCCTCTTTGCTGCCTTCACAGTGGTGATACACCTCAGCGCGGTTGGTTTCATCCAGGATGTAGATGTTAAAACCGGCGTCGTCACCCGACTCTTCAAAGAAGAACTGAATAATCCCTTCACTGGCAAAACCATCCACCACCTGCGGCAGTTTGACGTGGTTGGTTTCCACCTGTACTGACAGGCCATGCAGCTTGTTGTGCGAAATTGCGCCGTAGAACTCGATGGCGTTTTCCAGCTTTTGCACCGACACGTTCAGGCGTTCGAAGAACAGGCCCCAGGTCTGGCCGGAGACGCGCAGCGCTTTAAAGCGCCCGGTTTCCTGACGGGTACTGGAAAGACGCAGTTCAATGCACTCAGACACCAGTTGCTGCACGCGGGTGCGGATCAAACCGCGCAGATGCTGGCTGTAGCAGAACACCTCAACGCTGTCCGGCGGTGCGGCATCCTGGTGCATCTTACCGAGAATGGTTTTCAGCGCCTCGATCATCGCCTGCTCGCCGTTGAAGTGCAGGGTACGCACTTCGTTCCACGAGTTGCGGTACAGCAGGTCTACACTGCCGACCAGGCAGTTTTGCTGCTCGCCAAAGCTAAAGACGTCCAGCTTGCGGAAGTCAAAATGAACCACCTGATTGCGGAACGCCGCCGTCGGGTCATATTCCAGGTTGACGATAATCGCCAGATGGCGAATTTCACACGGGCTATAGAGCGCTTTTGGCGTCGGAGCCGGCAGACGCAGCGGGAAGTGGTGCGACACATCCGCCACCATTTCCTGCAGTTTGGCTAAATCGACCCCTTCGTTGCCTTTAATAAACAGGCGGGTACGGGAGGTCAACAGGCCATTGAACCAGGCCCAGGCCACCAGCTTGTTCAGGTAGCGGTTATATTCCAGCGGCTGATGGCTGATGATCGAGTCCATGCTTGGCGCACGGTTGTACAGATACCACCCGGTGCGGTTCGCACGGCCCGGAGGAACATAGATAAAGGTCAGGTTCGGTTCTGACAAATCAGGTGAAATCTGCGGGTTCACCAGCGTCACTTTGCCCGGCAGCGCTTCAAACGCGGCGTACAGTTTACGGGTCAGTACCCCAATATCCTGCGGGCTGGCGGAAACGCTGAGATTATTACGGCGCGCAAAGCGGATCAGGTTACGGTAGCTTTGCATCATCGCATCGAGCAGTTCGTTGTGCGCTTCACGCACCTGATCGATTTTCCAGTTAGCGCGGTTGTCGAGCATGGACAGGCGCTCTTCGTCCCATCCCCACTCTTTGACTAACTGACTGACCACTTCACGACGCCAGCCCACGCATGCGCGTTCGCGGCTCAGTTTTTCACAAACTTTGAGATAAAAACACCGACGCACCAGGTCAAGACGCGTGGTGTCATCTATGGCTTTCAGGTATTCGGTAACGCGTTCCAGCATCATGCAGTAGGCATCAAGCCCGAAGGAGACAATCTCCCCGTCGTGCAGACGCTGCTTGATATCTTTCGCCAGCAGGCGCGGTGTGGGGTATTCCCAGGAATAGGCTTCGAGCAGCAGCGTTTTCAGCACCGCTTTATACGGTGAGTCGATACTTTTATAGAGCTGCCAGAGGCTCGCACCAAAGTACTCTTCGGCAGACAGGGAGCTAAGGCCACCCAGATCCAGCCATTCGTTTGGCGTCAGTACGCCCTGCGCATACAGCGACATGACGTAATCATCGTAATGCTCTTCTTCTTCGCACGGCACCATATTCCACAGAATACGCTTACCGGCCAGGCGAACGGCAGTACGGTAAAACTCATCCAGCAACAGGATGTGCTGCGTTGAGCCGCAGTCTTCACCACCCAGACTGCCGCTTTCGTTATGGCGGAAACGGTTTTCATCAATCAGGAAGAAACTCACTTCCACACCGAGCGATGCCGCCCAGCTTTCCAGCAGGCTGCATTTACGCTGCAACAGCTGACGCTCGTCGTTATCGAGCCAGGATTGATGGCAGACCCAGATATCCAGGTCAGATGAACAGCTTTGCCCTACCGATGAGGTACTCCCCATAGAGTAAACGCCAGTGATTGGCAGCTCGCCTTTCGGGGATTCCTGTGGCGGCATGCCACGGTAGAGTTCCAGCTCGTTCAGATAATGCTGTTGGGTTTCATCAGGCGTGAAAACGCAGATGCCACGGGGAACGTTACCATCGAGGTAACCCGGCATCAGCGGGTGGTGATAGTGCAATAATGTCGGCAGCAGACTGTAAACCTGCTGGAAAGCAGGTCCCATAGCAGCAAGCGCGCGATCCACACGCAGTTGATTTATGGCATCCAGTCTCTGTTTCAGAGTCTCAATATAGAGGTACAAGACGTATCGCCTGATGTTTCCGGTGTCGCAAGCTATTCCAGAATCGAATAACGGCGAGCCCGCAGTATTTCAAAAAGATAACCGTTACCCTTTTTCGCCCTTATCTTTAATGGTGGTACCGACGAAAAAATGGTCTAAAACGTGATCAATTTAACACCTTGCCGATTGACCGTAAAGAAAGTTGCGCTACATACAAGTGTAGCACCGTTCTGTACGTGTAAATTCCTGAATACGGCGATGGCTGACGAGAACGCCGCCTTGTCCCTCTTTATCTTCATCAACCGAAAACTGCCATCCCAGAGTCAACAATGTTAGGATGGTTAGCGATTGATAATGACGGTAACAAGCATGTTAGACAATGTTTTGAGAATTGCCACACGCCAAAGCCCTCTTGCGCTCTGGCAGGCACATTATGTTAAGCAGCGCCTTGAAGCCTGCCACTCCGGATTGCGCGTCGAGCTGGTGCCAATGGTCACGCGCGGTGATGTGATTCTTGATACGCCTCTGGCGAAAGTCGGCGGAAAGGGCTTGTTTGTTAAAGAGCTGGAACTGGCATTGCTTGAGAACCGCGCCGATATCGCCGTTCACTCAATGAAAGATGTCCCCGTTGAGTTTCCGGAAGGGCTGGGGCTGGTGACCATCTGTGAGCGCGAAGATCCGCGCGATGCCTTTGTCTCCAACCACTATGATTCGCTGGATGCATTGCCAGAGGGCAGCGTGGTTGGCACGTCAAGTTTACGCCGCCAGTGTCAGCTGGCTGAACGCCGCCCGGATCTGGTCATTCGCTCGCTGCGCGGTAACGTTGGCACACGCCTTAGCAAGCTGGATAACGGTGACTATGACGCAATTATCCTCGCCGTGGCGGGCCTGAAGCGCCTGGGGCTGGAGTCACGCGTTCGTGTCGCGCTGCCGCCAGAACTGTCGCTGCCCGCCGTGGGCCAGGGTGCCGTCGGTATTGAGTGCCGCCTGATTGATGCGCGTACCCGTGAGCTGCTTGCACCGCTCAACCATGACGAGACCGCCATCCGGGTGAAAGCCGAGCGGGCAATGAACACCCGCCTCGAAGGAGGCTGTCAGGTACCCATTGGCAGCTATGCTGAATTAATCGACGGTGAACTGTGGCTGCGTGCGCTGGTTGGCGCACCGGACGGTTCGCAGATGGTACGTGGTGAACGTCGCGGCCAGCCACAAGACGCCGAACAGCTTGGCGTATCGCTGGCGGAAGAGCTGCTCAATAACGGCGCTCGTGAGATTCTGACCGAGGTTTATAACGGAGAACCCCCTGCATGAGTATTCTTGTCACCCGCCCTTCTCCCGCAGGAGAGCAATTAGTGAGCCGTCTGCGCGCACTGGGGCAGGTGGCCTGGAGTTTTCCGCTGATTGAATTCTCCCCTGGTCGGGAGCTGTCTGCGCTCACCGACCGTATGAATACCCTGCAGGCAGGCGATCTGCTCTTTGCCCTGTCGCAACATGCCGTGGAATTTGCCCAGGCGCAATTGCAGCAGGAAGGACAACGCTGGCCAACGGCCCCCCGCTACTTTGCTATTGGTCGCTCCACCGCACTGGCTTTGCATACCGTAAGCGGAATTGACGTTCGTTATCCGTTAGATCGGGAAATCAGCGAAGTCTTGCTACAATTACCTGAATTACAAACCATTGACGGAAAACGGGCGCTGATTTTACGCGGCAACGGCGGGCGCGAATTGCTGGGTGAAGCGCTGCGGGAACGTGGTGCCAACGTCACGTTCTGCGAATGCTACCAGCGCTGTGCAAAAAATTATGATGGTGCGGAAGAGGCAATGCGCTGGCATATGCGCGGCATCAACACCCTGGTGGTCACCAGTGGTGAAATGCTGCAGCAACTTTGGTCGCTGATTCCACAATGGTATCGTGAAAACTGGTTACTCCGCTGTCGGCTTCTGGTCGTCAGTGAGCGTCTGGCGAACCATGCCCGGGAACTGGGCTGGCAAGATATTCGGATCGCTGATAACGCCGACAACGATGCGCTGCTGCGCGCATTACAATAACTCTCATAATGGGAAGCCATAATGACGGAACACGAAAAATCCTCCGCCGTGGTTGAAGAGACCAGGGAGACTGTGGACACCACGTCACAGCCAGAGACGACTAAAAAGGCCGCTGAGAAGAAAAACGGCAGCAATAAAACCAGCCTTGCACTCAGCGCGATTGCCATCGCCATTGCGCTGGCCGCAGGCGTTGGTCTGTATGGTCTTGTTAAGCAACAAAGCACAAACCAGACCGCCACCAGCGACGCGCTGGTCAACCAGCTCACAGCCCTGCAAAAAGCGCAGGAGACGCAAAAAACCGAGCTGGAAAGCGTTATCAAACAGCAAGCGACTGCGCTGGCCGAAGCCAACAGCAAGCAGGAAGAGCTGACCAAACAGCTGGGTGAAGTGCAGCAAAAAGTCGCCACCATTTCCGGTACTGATGCCAAAACCTGGCTGCTCTCACAGGCCGATTTCCTGGTGAAACTGGCCGGACGTAAGCTCTGGAGCGATCAGGACGTCACCACCGCTGCCACGCTGCTGAAAAGCGCCGATGCCAGCCTGGCTGACATGAACGACCCAAGCCTGATCACCGCACGTCGTGCCATTACCGCCGATATCGCCAGTCTCTCCGCCGTTTCGCAGGTGGATTACGATGGCATTATCCTCAAGGTAAACCAGCTCTCGAACCAGATTGATAACCTGCAGCTGGCGGATAACAACGACGATGACTCCCCGATGGATTCCGACGGCACCGAGCTTTCCAGCTCACTGAGCGAATGGCGTGTGAACCTGCAAAAAAGCTGGCAGAACTTTATGGACAGCTTCATTACAATTCGTCGCCGCGACGAAACCGCCGTACCGCTGCTGGCTCCTAATCAGGATATTTACCTGCGCGAAAACATTCGTTCCCGCCTGCTGGTTGCCGCACAGGCCGTACCACGCCATCAGGAAGAGACCTATAAACAGGCGCTGGATAATGTCTCTACGTGGGTACGTGCTTACTACAATACCGATGATGAGACGACCACCGCATTCCTCGAAGATATTGATAAGCTGAGCCAGCAGAACATCACCATGAATGTGCCGGATAAGCTGGAAAGCCAGCCTATTCTGGAGAAACTGATGCAGACGCGTGTGCGTAACCTGCTGGCACAGCCGGGCGTTCCGGCGGAACAGGCCGGTGTTGCCCCTGCTGTCGTACCCGCGCCCGCCCCTGCACCTGAAAACACGCCACAAGGAGAGTAATCATGTTGAAAGTGCTTTTACTCTTCTTATTGCTGATCGCCGGGATCGTTCTGGGACCAATGCTTGCCGGTCATCAGGGCTATGTGTTGATCCAGACCGATAACTACAACATCGAAACCAGCGTAACGGGACTGGTGATCATTCTGATCCTTGCCGTCGTGGTACTGTTTGCCGTGGAATGGCTCCTGCGCCGCATTTTCCGCACCGGGGCGCATACCCGCGGCTGGTTCGTGGGTCGTAAGCGTCGTCGTGCCCGTAAGCAAACCGAACAGGCACTGCTGAAGCTCGCCGAAGGGGACTATCAGCAGGTTGAAAAGCTGATGTCGAAAAATGCCGACCACGCCGAGCAGCCGGTGGTGAACTACCTGCTGGCCGCTGAAGCAGCGCAACAGCGTGGTGATGAAGCCCGCGCCAATCAGCATCTGGAGCGCGCATCAGAGCTGGCCTCCAGTGACCAGATCCCGGTAGAAATTACCCGCGTTCGCCTGCAGCTGGTACGTAATGAAAACCACGCAGCGAGACACGGCGTAGACCGTCTGCTGGAAATTACCCCACGTCACCCTGAAGTGTTGCGTCTTGCCGAGCAGGCTTACATTCGTACTGGCGCGTGGGGCTCACTACTGGACATCATTCCTTCAATGGCGAAAGCGGATGTGGGTGACGATGAGCATCGTGATGCGCTGCAGCATCAGGCGTGGATTGGGCTGATGGATCAGGCACGTGCCGATCTGGGCAGCAATGGTCTGAAAGACTGGTGGAAGAATCAGAGCCGTAAAACACGCCAGCAGATCCCACTGCAGGTCGCGATGGCAGAACATCTGATTGAATGTGACGATCATGACACAGCTCAGGAGATCCTCCTTGATGGCCTGAAGCGTCAGTATGACGATCGCCTGGTGATGGTGATCCCGCGCCTGAAAACCAATAATCCGGAACAGCTTGAGAAATTGTTGCGCCAGCAGATCAAAACCGTGGGTGACCGCCCGCTGTTGTGGAGCACGCTGGGCCAGTCGCTGATGAAGCACGGTGAATGGCAGGAGGCAAGCCTCGCCTTCCGTGCGGCACTGAAACAGCGTCCGGATGCGTTTGACTACGCGTGGCTGGCCGATACGCTGGACAAGCAGCATAAGCCGGAAGAAGCTGCCGCTATGCGGCGCGACGGGTTGTTGTTGACGTTGCAGAATAACAACACCCAGCAGTAAACATGAAGGAGGCCAGCTGGCCTCCTTTTTTATCGCCCTTCCCCTGCTACATTCCTTACACCTTCATCAGGAAACGAACCCGCCGGTTGTAACAAGGAAATCTTCATGAATGATGCTCACCTGTAGTCATGAGCCGTTGCCAGGAATAAGGCATAAAAAAACGCCTGCTATAAAAGCAGGCGTTAAAACAGGTCTTTAAGACAACATATTTGGTGCTTCACTCAACGTTGTGTCCATGGTGTTTGATGAGGCCGAAGCGACATCTGTCAGTGGACGATAAGCACCGTAAACGGCTCTGCGTCATTCCTGAGTATATGAGGCACTAAGGCGAACATAAGAGATGGAATGAGCATCTACACGCATATTATTGCACGTAACATGCCAACGTTACACGCAGAACTTTTACATCGCGCAACATTTTAAGATAAAAGGAATTTCTGCTGTTAAGACCCGTCTGAACCCACACAACGTACCGCTAAGCATGTCGATGTGTCGCCAGAAAGAGACAACAATGCCACTATCAGATAATTTATTTATTTTTTATGTAGTTAGGTGTCGCTGAATGGCGACATTAAGAAACGGCATTGTCGGGGAGTGGCTACAGGGCGATAAATCTCAGAAAACAAAAAACCCCGCCGAAGCGGGGTTCAAAATTGGTCGGCGAGAGAGGATTCGAACCTCCGACCCACTGGTCCCAAACCAGTTGCGCTACCAAGCTGCGCTACTCGCCGATGTACTGCTTTTTTGAATTTTTAGTTCAATTCATTTAAAAAGTCGTGGTGCGAGGGGGGGGACTCGAACCCCCACATCCTAAGGACACTAACACCTGAAGCTAGCGCGTCTACCAATTCCGCCACCTTCGCAATTCACAACTCTTTCAAATAATGGGGTGGCTAATGGGATTCGAACCCACGACAACTGGAATCACAATCCAGGGCTCTACCAACTGAGCTATAGCCACCACTGTATTCTTTCACGCGGTACTGACTACTTCTCAGACCACCGCAGCTCTAGCGCCGGGACTAAAATGGCGCGCCCGACAGGATTCGAACCTGAGACCTCTGCCTCCGGAGGGCAGCGCTCTATCCAGCTGAGCTACGGGCGCTTAGCGCCGTTGCGGGGCTGGATATTACGTACCTCCGTCCCCGCTGTCTAGTGCTTTTTTTAAAAAAATGCGCGTTTGGTTATGGTTTGCACATTTTGCCGCTTATTCCTCCACTTTCTGCGTGGTGGCGCGGCGACCCAGACCAAATAGCTTATATCCCGCCGTGACGGCAGCCAGGAAGATCATCCCGACAAACAGCGACATGCGGGTATCTTCATTAAAGTACATCCCGATTAATACGCAAATCAGGAACGCCATCGTCAGGTAGTTCGCATACGGGAACAGAATGGAACGGAACGGATGGCTGGCAATCGCCTTTTTATGCGCATGACGGAAACGCAGCTGGCTAATCAGGATAACAAACCACGGAATCATCCCCGGCAGCACGCTGGCGCTATAGACATACACAAAGACGCGCTGCGGATTAGGAATGATGTAGTTCAGACATGAACCGACCAGCAGAATCACAATCGATACCGCCACGCCCGCCACCGGAATACCAGAACGCGACACTTTGCCCATTGCTGCAGGCAGCTGGTTGTTTCTGGAAAGTGCGTAAAGCATGCGGCCACAGCTGTACATTCCGCTGTTACAGCCGGAAAGTGCCGCCGTCAGCACCACAAAGTTAATGATACCTGCCGCCGCCGTGATACCAATCTTCGCAAAGGTTAAGACAAACGGGCTGCCTGTCGTGCCGATTTCATTCCACGGGAAGATGGTCACAATAACGAAGATCGCACCCACGTAGAAAATCAGGATACGCCACAGCACTTTACCTACTGCGCTACGCAGTGTGACCTGCGGGTTTTTCGCTTCACCAGCGGTAATACCGATAAGTTCCACACCCTGATACGAGGCCACAACGATACACAGCGCCGTCAGGAAGCCTTTCCAGCCCCCCGCGAAGAAGCCTCCGTGTTCGGTCAGGTTACCGAAACCAATGGCGTGTCCACCGTTACCAAAGCCGAAGAAGATAACGCCCAGGCCAACCACAATCATCACGATAATGGTGGTGACCTTGATCATCGCAAACCAGAACTCAATCTCACCGTACAGGCGCACCGCGGCAAGGTTTGCCAGCGCCACCAGCCCCACGGCTATCAGCGCCGGTATCCACTGAACCATGTCAGGGAACCAGAACTGCACGTAGACCCCTATCGCGGTGATTTCCGAGATACCCACTGCCATCCACATAAACCAGTACGACCAGGCCGTGAGATAGCCAAAGAACGGGCTCATATAACGGTGCGCGTAAACGGCGAAAGAACCGGTCACCGGTTCCAGGAACAACATTTCGCCCATTGAACGCATGATGAAGAAAACAAACAGCCCGGCGATGATATACGCCAGTAATACAGAAGGGCCTGCCCATTTGAGCGTACTTGCGGAGCCCATAAACAGGCCCACGCCGATAGTGCCGCCCAGCGCTATCAATTCAATATGTCGAGCTTCCAGCCCACGCTGAAGCTCTGGTTTTTTCTCTGCCATAAATCCTCGGTTGTGTTTGCTGTTTCCCGGCTTTTTGCCGGTTATTGTTTTTTGGGGTACTGAAATACGGAGCGAATGGTTTCTTAAAATCGGGCAAATGGCAAACGATGCATAAAAAAAATGAATGCATTGCACAGAATCGCAGCAGTTTTGCAGGAGAGTTGCAGCGCGAACAGCATATCGCGCTACATTTTGATTACATTTTCCCGGTGTAGTGCCAGGTGAGATAACGCAGCAAACGGATCTGCCGTTTGATACGCGTCGGTTGCGATAACAGACGGTACAGCCATTCCAGCCCCAGGTTTTGCCATACCTTTGGCGCGCGTTTAACGTGACCGGTAAAGACGTCGTAGGTGCCACCAACGCCCATATAGAGGGCATTCGGGCAGACCTGACGGCAATCGCGCATCAGGATTTCCTGACGCGGGGAGCCCATCGCTACGGTGACAATCTTCGCCCCGCTGTCACGTATGCGTTCAAACAGAGCCTGTCGATCTTCCGCTTTGAAGTAGCCATCCTGACTGCCCACAATGTTAACATTCCACTGACTACGCAGCTTCTGTTCGGTTTGTGCCAGCACATCCGGCTTACCACCAATCAGGAACACGGGTGTGTGCTCTGCGCCTGCGCGCGCCATCAACGCTTCCCAGAGATCGGCTCCCGCCACACGTGAAACATTAGCATCGGGATACTTTTTGCGGATAGAACGCACCACGCTAATACCGTCAGCGTATTTAAACTCGGCGGCTTCTATCAGGCTTTTCACTTCAGCATTATCTTCTACCGCCAGCATCTTTTCCGCGTTGATGGCCACCAGAGTACCGGATTTCATCTGGTCATCAGCGAACAGAAAATCCAGCGCGTGTTGCATATCACGCCAGCCAATAAGCTGCAGACCGCGCAACGCATAACGCGGCGCGGAAGTTGTATCAGTCATGACAATCCCTACTCAGACTTGCGACAGTGGCGTGCTGCCCCGGGGCTCGCGTTTATGCACAAGCCCTGCACTGTCGAACAACCAGTACAACAGTTTGGCCAGCAGCAGGCAGACGCCGAAAACGACCATAAAGAACACGACACGCGAGACAAATGAATCCAGCCCTTCACGCGCAAGGACGATCATATTGAAAATGGCACCAAAACAGAAACTGTGCAAAATCGCCGCCTTATAGCGGTTCGTCTCTTCGTTACCGCGCTGATAAAGCCAGTCAAACCACTTAATAATTAACCCTACAGCCACCGCACCAGGCAGGATAAACCACGCGCCACCCATCACCACCAGCGAGCCAATCAGCGTGGGCGAGATAGCCAGGCCGGAATGGTTATTCAGGACTTCCCAGGTAAAGTAGTTCGCTGTGTTCAGGACGATACCCGGGCGGTCGGGCCATAGCCATGTCGGGATAAAGACATAGAAATCACGCACAATCGGCGCTAAGCCCTGAAAATCAATTTTGTCGTAGTTTTGCAACAGCAGGGCCAGGTTTTCCCACGGCGAGAAGGTATCGCGCGTGAGGTACAGGAAGGTGTAAAACGCTTCATCACCGGCCACGTTGAGCCCGTAGCGCTTCAGCGCCAGCCAGAACATCCCCACAATACCAAACACCCCTGCCGCCACCAGCATCCACAGGGAGATCCACCCGCGAATAATGCCGATAAACAGGAAGATCGCGAAAGCGATAATGATGTTAGCGCGCGTCCCGCCCACTATCATGTAGGTCAGGAAGCCGAAGGCAACGGTACTGACCAGGAAAAATAGCCACGCTTTGCTGTCCTGACGCAGGAAAAAGACCACCAGCATCGCCGGAATGAAAAAATAGAAGAAACGCTTGAGCGCAACGCCGGAGACTTCAGCAGAAAAAATCTGGCTGTAGGACTGCAGCTTAAACAGCAGGAAGCCGTTATGCATGAAGAAGATACCGACACTTACCAGAGCGATGGTCATCAGCATCACCCATGTCAGGTGCGTTTCCACCCGGTTCATGGTGAACAGAGCCCGGCGTGGCGCGGTCTGTTGTACTGAACGCAGACGCGTTTTATACGTGACGTAGTACACGGCATAGAAACAGGCTGCCGACAGAAGCGCCTGAAGCAGAATCTCTGGCGGTGCAACGCTCACATCAAAGCGGAAGACCAGAATACTGGTCAGCGGAAAACCGAAAAAGAAGGTCAGAAGAAACAGTAACGAGAAGAAGACGTTAAAGTTAAAGCGCACACGGCGGAATTCAAACCAGGTGAGCGTGGCGATAAATAATGTGCTCAGTAGCCAAACCACCAACAAGCCGCTGAATTGCAACTGGCTCATGCTTTGTCTCCTGAAGCGATACG
Organism: Enterobacter cloacae complex sp. 2024EL-00214; assembly: GCF_043945575.1. NCBI lineage: Bacteria > Pseudomonadati > Pseudomonadota > Gammaproteobacteria > Enterobacterales > Enterobacteriaceae > Enterobacter > Enterobacter cloacae complex sp. 2024EL-00214. Next base: position 58,717 of record NZ_JBIMRC010000023.1, read on the forward strand.
CAGCGCACGGTGCCACGGGGTGAGGTAATTTGGACTAAAGAACTCGATGGTGCTTTTGTCCACCAGCGCCAGCTGCCGCTGTGCTTCCCGTACCACATTCTCATTAAGCGCATCTGTTGTGAACAACACCGGAAGATGCTGCTCAGCCATATCCTGCCAGAACGGGTTTTTACGGTTAAGCACGCAAGGTACCCCAGCCTGAATCAGCAGGCACAGCGTACCAATCCCCTGCTGGCGGGCAAAGATGAAATAGCCCAGGTCACACTTGCGCAACAGCGCGAGGTAGTCATCAAATTCCAGCTTATCACGGAGAATATGTAAATTCGCCGCACTAAACAGCGTAAGCCCCTGCTGGCGAACCTCATCAATATACGCATCGTTATTTGCCGGATATCCCATCGGCACAACCACATTGACCGTATCGCCAAACTGCTGATGCACCGCCCGAAGCGCCTCAATATGCTCATTGCTGCGATCCCCGGAATTCCCCACCAGCACCGTTAGCTTGCCCTCACGCGGCGTATCGTTCGCCATATTATTCAGCGCCGGGTTCATACGGGTTGGAAAATAGAGTAGCTCACCGCGTACGCCAGGGTGCTGTTTCTCAAAGTAGCTAAGATCGCCACGGGTAGCAAAAACGCAACCCACGCGTCCCTGTGCCATACGGCGCAGTGGATAGAAAAGGCGGAATTTCCAGCCACGGGAGACTTCATAAAGATCGGCTCCCCAGATATGCCAGCTGCACTGAGCAGGTTTGATCCCACCGCTCAACAGCGCCAGCCACAGGCCGGTATTAAACTGGCCGTGAAAGAAGAAGCGTTGCTCCCGATCCGCTTTAGCTTTGGCGACAACCACCTTCGCCAGCGCGGCCTTATCCGGCCAGAAGGTGATGTTCAGCGCCGGGCACGCCGTACTCAAACCATTATCCTGACCTGCAACCATAAACTCGCGAGCCTCAGGCGTGCCCGATGCCAGCTCATCATTGAAGAACCGCAAAACGGTCTGGTTATGGTGTGGGATATCCGATCCCAGGATGTGAATCAGTGCAGTCATGCGCGTTTACGCCAAAGTAAAAATACACCGCAACAGGCGGCGAAATAAACGATATAGGTTGCCATATAGGCCTGAGCCGCCCCCAGCGCACCGTGCGCGGGGATCAGCCAGTGTGAGAACGCGGTCAGTAACGTAAACTGGCTAATTTCTGCCAGGATATACAACCGCAGTGACGCTTTCGCAATGACCAGATAGCCGAAAACGTAAGCGCCTACTTTCAATACATCCCCCACCAGCTGCCAGGCAAAGAGATCGCGCATCGCGGTAAACTTTGCGGAGAAAAGCAGCCAGATGGCGACATCGCGCAACAACCAGACGGTAAAACTGGCTGCCGCCACGGCGGGAAGCACAAAACGCAGGGAACGGAGAATCTCGCGAGTTATATCCGACCTGGAATTCAGGCGCGATAAGGTTGGCAGCAAATAAACGGTAAAGGAAGCCGTAATAAACTGGAGGTAGGCATCGGAAATGCTGCTGACACCCTGCCAGATCCCCACTTCGTCCCAGCTGTAATGCGCCGCCAGCAGGTTTCGCATCATCACGTAGGCCACCGGAAGCGTGACGGAGGTAATCAGCGCCATCAGGGTAAATTTCCCTAATTGCCCTGCCAGGGTCTTATCCCACTGCGGTTTGAGATAGCGCAGTGGGATAAGGCCTCTGCGCATCAGCATAATTGATGCCGGAACGACCACCAGCGCAGGCACCAGCGCCAGCCCCAGCAGCGCACCCTCATAGCCACCCAGGCGATAGCAGAAGTAGTAGGCAATAACGCCAATGATACTGCCCAGGATCAGCGCAAGCGCATTCCCGGCCGCATCACGAAAGCCTTTCATCAGCGCCAGCAACAGGTTAGCCCAGGCAATCCCCATCTGAACCAGCGCGACAAGACGTACCAGCCCCTGATAGTGCGTATGTCCAAACAGCCCCTGACTAACCGGCGCTGCCGCCAGCAAAAACACGGCGGCCAGCAGCGTTGAGAAACCCAACACCATCGCCGATGACGTGCCGACTACCCTGCGCAGTTGTGCTGCATCATCATGGTACTGGGCAACATATTTGGTTACGCCGTTGAAGATCCCCGCACCTGCCAGTACCCCAAGTACGGTAACCAGCTGGCGAAAATTACCCGCCAGGCCAACGCCTGAGGGGCCAAATGAGACGGCCAACAGCTTGACGACCAGTAACCCAGCGCCAATTTTTACAAGTGTGGACGCAGCGGTCCACACCGAAGCTTTTGCCAGAGACATATCAGCCGAAATAACTCAGAAGGGTATTGATCACCGTACGCTGGTTAACAGGCGCGAGGTTGTAGAACAGTGGCAGGCGAAGCAAACGCTCACTTTCCTTAGTGGTGTAACGGTCTTCACCCACGAACACCCCAAACGCTTCCCCGGCCGGGCTGGAGTGCAGCGGGATATAATGGAACACCGCCATGATCTCGGCCTCTTTCAGCCAGGCAATCAGATTGCTGCGATCGTCGTTATCACGCAGCTTGATGTAGAACATATGGGCATTATGGACGCAATCTGCCGGAATGGTCGGCAGCTCAATCCGGCCAGCTTTTGCCAGCGGCTCCAGCGCATCGTAGTAGGTTTGCCACAGGGTCAGACGCTGCAGGTTGATTCGCTCTGCCGCCTCCAGTTGCGCCCAGAGATAGGCCGCCTGCAGATCGGCCATCAGGTAGCTTGAGCCAATATCACGCCAGGTGTATTTATCTACCTGACCACGGAAGAACTGGCTGCGGTTAGTGCCTTTTTCGCGGATCACTTCCGCACGCTCTACCAGGGCACGGTCGTTAATCAGCGTCGCGCCACCTTCACCACCCGCGGTGTAGTTCTTGGTTTCGTGGAAGCTAAAGCAGCCAATATGACCAATCGTACCCAGCGCGCGTCCTTTGTAGGTGGACATCACCCCCTGAGCGGCATCTTCCACCACGAACAGGTTGTGCTTTTTAGCGATCGCCATAATGGTGTCCATTTCGCAGGCGACACCTGCGTAGTGAACCGGCACAATCGCACGCGTTTTTTCCGTGATCGCCGCTTCAATCAGCGTTTCATCAATATTCATGGTATCCGGGCGAATATCCACAAAGACGATTTTCGCCCCACGCAGAACAAACGCGTTCGCCGTGGAGACGAAGGTGTAGCTCGGCATGATCACTTCATCGCCAGGCTGGATATCCAGCAACAGCGCCGCCATTTCCAGCGAGGCGGTACAGGACGGGGTCAACAGCACTTTGGCGCTGCGAAAACGCTGTTCCATCCACTGCTGGCAGCGACGAGTGTACCCGCCGTCACCGCAGAGCTTGCCGCTGCCCATAGCAGATTGCATGTAATCGAGTTCGGTTCCCACGACGGGTGGTGCGTTAAATGGAATCATCTTGTCACCTGTATAACCAGTACGCAGTGGCATCGATGTTGGCACCACTCGCAATATAACGTTTAAGCGCGGCGGTGTTGCCCAGTTGGGTCGCCACCCTCAGAGTTGAAAGCTGTTGCTGCTGCGTCCAGTAGAGCGCCGCCTGCATGAGTTTCTCGCCCATACCGCGCCCGGCTAATAAGCCGATACGCGCCTCGTGCTCATTGAGCTTACGAAGCGAGACAAAACCCTGAATATGTTCATCTGCGGCGCGGAAAACCAGACAGACGTGGTCGAACGTCCCTTTTACCGCGTTTTCTGCCCACTGGGCATAGAAACGTCCGCTATCTTCAGGCGCGTACCAGGGCGCACGAAAGCGGCTCTGAGCAAATGCCTGCGCTGCCATCTGACGCAGCACCGGTATATCCTGCTCCGTTGCCATTTCCGCGCCGGGCGAATCGTGGTGGGTCACCGTAATGGAAAGATCAACCTCACCTTCGACCAGGCAAAAACCATGCTCCTGAAGCACATCCAGCAAATCGGCACGCCCTGCCGGGATTTTGGCCTGCACGCGTGGCCAGGCAGCAAAGTCGGTTTCTGTCAGGGCATGGGCATCGTCGCGCAGACGCACGATTGCCGAAGGAAGACCAAAGAAGGTACTTTCCCACGGGAGGGATTCAAGCACCCCTTTCAGTTCACTCAACGCCACACGCCTTTGGTATCAACAACATATTGTTGATGTACAGCATCACCAGGGATTGCTTTAAACGCTTTATGATCCACCAGCAGTACCAGCACATCCGCTGTAGCCAGCGCATCATTCAGCGCAGTAAGCGTGCAATGCCCCATCAGTTTTGTTGGCAGTTCGTGGATGTTAGGCTCTACAACCAGCGTTTCACCGCTGTGCCAGTCAGCAATCATTCCGGCAATTTCCATCGCCGGGCTTTCGCGCAGATCGTCAATGTTCGGTTTGAATGCCAGGCCAAAGCAGGCAACTTTCAGCTCGCTGGCGCGCTTACCGCTGTCCGCCAGACAATCCGCGACCGTGGCTTTCACCTGGTTAAGAACCCAGTGTGGTTTGCTGTCGTTCACTTCACGCGCGGTACGGATCAGACGCGCCTGATCCGGGTTTTGCGCCACGATAAACCACGGGTCAACGGCGATACAGTGACCACCCACACCCGGGCCTGGCTGGAGAATGTTGACGCGCGGATGGCGATTCGCAAGGCTAATCAGTTCCCAGACGTTAATCCCCTGATCGGCGCAAATCAGCGACAGTTCGTTCGCAAAAGCGATATTAACGTCACGGAAGCTGTTTTCCGTCAGCTTGCACATTTCGGCAGTGCGGGAGTTGGTCACCACACATTCACCTTCGAGGAAAATCTTGTACAGCGCGCTGGCACGCGCGGAACAGACGGGAGTCATACCACCAATCACGCGATCGTTTTTAATCAGTTCAACCATCACCTGGCCCGGCAACACGCGCTCCGGGCAGTAAGCGATATTGATATCCGCCTGTTCACCTGCCTGCTGCGGGAAACTTAAATCAGGGCGGGCTTCTGCAAGCCACTGCGCCATCTGTTCCGTTGCCCCAACCGGGGAGGTCGACTCCAGGATCACCAGCGCCCCTTTCTTCAGAACGGGCGCAATGGATTTCGCCGCCGCCTCGACGTAGCGCATATCGGGTTCATGATCGCCTTTAAACGGCGTTGGAACAGCAATCAGATACGCATCGGCTGTCACTGGCGTCGTGCTGGCGCTCAGGAATCCCCCCTCAACGGCCGCTTTCACCACACGGTCGAGATCGGGCTCCACAATATGAATTTCGCCACGATTGATGGTTTCCACCGCACGCGCGTTGATATCCACACCCACAACCTGCTGTTGACGAGAGGCAAAGGCTGCCGCAGTCGGCAACCCAATGTAGCCAAGACCAATGACAGAGATGGTAGTAAAACTCATAGCGATACCCGATTGTGTTTAAGTGCGTGCAAAATGCGGCCACAAGCCTGCCCATCACCATACGGGTTATGGGCCCGGCTCATCGCCTGATACTCTTCATCGTCGTGCAGCAGTCGCGTGACCTCTTCGACGATACGCTGCGTGTCCGTTCCCACCAGACGTACCGTGCCCGCTTTTACTGCTTCCGGGCGTTCGGTGGTTTCACGCATGACCAGCACCGGCTTGCCGAGGGAAGGAGCCTCTTCCTGAATCCCGCCGGAATCGGTAAGGATCAGCCAGGCATGGTTCATCAGCCAGACAAACGGCATATAGTCCTGCGGCTCAATCAGTAAGACGTTGTCGACATGACCCAGAATGCGATTTACCGGCTCGCTGACGTTAGGGTTGAGGTGCACCGGATAGACAATCTGCACGTCTTCGTTTTGCGCGGCAATTTCAGCCAGCGCGTGGCAGATTTGCTCAAAACCGCGACCAAAACTTTCGCGACGGTGGCCGGTGACCAGAATGGTCTTTTTACCGTTATTCAAAAACGGATAGCGTGCCGTGAGTTCAGACTGGAGTTCACGGTTTGCCAGCACGCGGTCACGTACCCAAATCAGCGCATCAATGACCGTATTTCCGGTTACAAAGATTTTGTTGTCGACGATATTTTCTCGCAGCAGATTCTGGCGCGAGTTTTCCGTTGGTGCGAAATGGTACATCGCCAGATGTCCGGTGAGCGTTCGGTTAGCTTCTTCCGGCCACGGCGAATAAAGATTGCCGGTACGCAGACCTGCCTCAACATGGCCGACAGGAATACGTTGATAAAACGCGGCCAGGCTTGTCGCCACTGTCGTGGTGGTGTCACCATGAACCAGTACTACATCAGGCTTAAAGGATTCCAGAATGGGCTTGAGTTCTTGCAAAATACGGCAGGTGATCTCCGTCAGCCCTTGTCCCGGTTTCATAATATTGAGATCGTAATCAGGAACGATAGAAAAGAGCGTTAAGACCTGATCGAGCATCTCCCGATGCTGGGCAGTGACGCACACTCTCGCGTCAAAATCAGGATCCCTGGCCAGCGCATGCACCAGAGGAGCCATCTTAATGGCCTCCGGCCTGGTGCCAAATACGGTAAGTACTTTCACATCGATTCTCTTCGATTAGACGATGAAGGCAGTAACCTTCATCGTAGACGCCGTTCTTATTTCGTGCGACGGCGAGTTAATGCCACGCCTGCTCCAGTCAGTGCGCCCACAATCCCCCACATAATCATCAGGAATGCGCGACGCGGACTATCGCGTTTTACAGGTTCTTCAGGCGTTCTTAAATAACGATACGTCTGAAAACGTGGATCCTGTGCTGGCCCTACATTCAGGGTATTGAGCATCGCAAGGTTTTGGTCATAGTCGAGGTCAAAATCTGGACCGACTGCCTGAAGATTTTCCAGACGCGCCTGCAGCATTGGACGACCAAGGAGGAACATTTCGGAATCTGGCAGTTCATCAGCCGGAACATTAGTTTCGCTGCGAGAAATATTGCGTTGTTCCGCTATTTTCAGAGCCTGCTCAATATTGTGGACGCGACGAGTAAAAATCGCTCTCGCCACTTCTTCCTGTCGCTTCACCTGAGCCTTCATCTGGATAGTGCGCGCAGACCAGGCACCTCTCAGCTCATCATTGAGATGGCTCGCCGCACGCTGGCTGGCAAACGCAACGTACTGACGCAGCAGGTTATTAGCATCTGGCGCGGTTTCCGCAACCAGCTTCACGCTATCGTTGATGTTGCGTGCTGCATCACCCGGCATAAACTGGATATTGTTGATCAGGTCATCCAGCAGAGCAGCATCGACTTTGCTGTTTCCGACCATGCGTTGCTTGTAATAATCCGTCTGAGACCAGAAATCACGACGCGTATCCCATGAAGCCAGCTGCATCAGAAACTCTTTATAAGTCTCATCCATCACTGACGCCTGATCGGGCGCGGCAAGATTGGCTTTAATATCCAGATTACGCAGGAATTGCTGCTGGGAATAGTACCCACCCAGCATGTTAACCGTTGGCCGGTCGGTGATCGCCGTGGTGCTCCACTCTTGTTTTGCAAAGAAGGTATAGACCAGTGCTAACAGGGCGAATCCCAGCGCAATCCCCGCAATCCACAGCTTGCCTCCCCATAACACGCGAAACAAACCACGAATATCCAGCTCATTTTCAGTTACCACTGATTTCGCTCCCGCCAACGGTTGAGTCATCATAATCCCGGCTTTACTTAGTTAATGTTGTGTTTTTGCCACTGTTACGACGCATCCTGCGTTTTACACGTTTAATGAATCGCGCAACTTTCCATGCGCGCTTAATGCAGTAACCGTACAGGAAGAATGCTAGCAAGAATAATACCAACATTGCCCATTCAGGAATGAAATGAGCATATTCTGCGGCAACACCAACCCCGGCCAGAATAGCCGCTGCCAGGGTAATCAGGACGAATGCCTGACGAGAAGTAAAACCGGCACGCATAATCAGATGATGGATATGCTGACGATCCGGAGAGAAAGGACTCATGCCTTTACGCAGACGGCGATACATAATCGCCACCATGTCCATCAGCGGAATAGCAATAATCCACAGTGCGGTAACCGGGCTGATTGGGTGAGTTTTACCCTGCGTGGTTTCCAGCAAAATCCAGATAACGGTAAAACCGATCAATGTACTGCCTGCGTCACCCATAAAGACTTTGTAGCGACGACCCAGGGCACCGAGGTTCAACAGGATATAAGGCAGGATGGCGGCAATCATGGCAAAGCACCACATTGACAGGCTGTACTGTCCATCAAACCACAGAATGATACCGATAGCGGCGAACGAGACGGACGATAACCCACCGAGCAGGCCGTCAATACCATCAACCATGTTGAAGGCATTAATCGCCGCCCAGACGGCAAACAGTGTCAGGAAGAAACCGAATGGACCAAGCACTAACTCCCAGGGACCGAAAACATAGCCGAGACTTCTCAGGTAAAGGCCGCCGACTACCATCATAATGACGCCAATGGCCGCCTGTACGGTAGCACGGAACTTCACACTGATATCAAACCGGTCATCAAGTGCCCCGACTAACACCAGCACACCCGCACATGCCAGGTAGAGTGCAGCGTGCGGGATGTAGTAATCCGCAATACCGAATGTGAAACAGATACCAGCGTAAACGGAGATGCCCCCCACAAGTGGGATCAACCCCTGATGACGTTTACGAAAATTGGGTTTATCCACCAACCCGACTCTTTTGGCCACCTTGCGTGCGATGAACAAAAAACAGGTTGTGAATAAGAAAATACTAATTAACTCAGTAACTGCAGTGAGTAGATTCACAATGGATTGCTCTCAACAAATGTTAGTCCCGGAAGTATAACTATGAAGCCCCTGCCCCAGAAAGAATAAAGCGGGCTTCCTACAACTCCCTTTGTATATTTTTCAATCGATTATTTCTTTGACTATACAAACCGTCTTATTGTCGCACCGTTCAGTCAAAATTGGGAGTCTGTGGTAACAGCGTATAAGCCATAAAAGAAAAACGCCACGTAAAAACGTGGCGTTTGCTGGATTCATTTCCGTTACGAGCGCTTCATCATATCGAAGAAGTCGTCGTTAGTTTTGGTCATCGCCAGCTTATTAATGAGGAATTCCATCGCGTCAATTTCACCCATTGGATGGATGATTTTGCGCAGGATCCACATTTTCTGCAGCTCTTCCTGCGTAGTGAGCAACTCTTCTTTACGCGTACCGGAACGGTTGTAGTCGATAGCCGGGAAGACACGTTTTTCAGCGATCTTACGGGAGAGGTGCAGTTCCATGTTACCTGTACCTTTAAACTCTTCGTAGATAACCTCATCCATCTTAGAACCGGTGTCGATAAGCGCGGTTGCAATGATGGTCAGGCTGCCGCCCTCTTCCACGTTACGTGCCGCACCGAAGAAGCGTTTAGGACGGTGCAGGGCGTTGGCATCCACACCACCGGTTAACACTTTGCCGGAAGCCGGTACCACGGTGTTGTACGCACGTGCCAGACGGGTGATGGAGTCGAGCAGAATGATAACGTCTTTCTTGTGTTCAACCAGACGTTTGGCCTTCTCGATAACCATTTCAGCAACCTGAACGTGGCGAGATGCTGGTTCGTCGAAGGTAGAAGCAACAACTTCACCTTTCACCAGACGCTGCATCTCGGTCACTTCTTCCGGACGTTCGTCAATCAGCAGCACCATCAGCACACAGTCAGGGTGGTTGTAGGCGATGCTCTGCGCGATGTTCTGCAGCAGCATGGTTTTACCCGCTTTTGGCGGAGCCACAATCAGACCACGTTGACCACGACCAATTGGAGAAGCCAGATCCAGAACACGCGCGGTTAAGTCTTCGGTTGAACCGTTACCACGCTCCATGCGCAGGCGAGAGTTCGCGTGCAGCGGCGTTAAGTTCTCAAACAGGATCTTATTGCGCGAGTTTTCTGGTTTGTCGTAGTTAACTTCGTTAACTTTCAACAGCGCAAAGTAGCGTTCACCCTCTTTAGGAGGACGAATCTTACCTGAAATGGTGTCACCAGTGCGGAGGTTGAAACGGCGGATTTGGCTAGGGGATACGTAGATGTCGTCAGGGCCGGCGAGGTAGGAGCTGTCTGCAGAGCGGAGGAAACCAAATCCGTCTTGCAATATCTCCAGCACACCGTCGCCAAAGATATCTTCGCCACTCTTAGCGTGCTGCTTCAGGATGGCGAAAATGATGTCCTGCTTGCGCATACGAGCCTGGTTTTCCAGCCCCATATTTTCGCCGAGAGTGATCAGCTCAGAAACCGGCGTATTCTTTAATTCGGTAAGATTCATAATGGTGTGGGTTCTTAAACTCGGGGTGATTCTCGAACTTAATGTTGTGAATGGTATGGCAGGGTCATCCATGCCTGTTTAGCGGCCATCAACTCATGTCTGTTCGCTGTCTGGTCACAGGGAAAGAACGCAGAACTGAAACGGCAAGACGGATTGAGTGACAAGCCCGGAATTTAGCAACTTCACGCACTGTTTATGGCAACAACGGGAAGTATCGGGTAAAACAAGATTCAAACAACAAGATATGTTTAAAACGAAGTCATAGCTAACTTAGCACGACTAAAGCCGGGCGTCCAGAGATCCACACAATTTAGGCGCTCTGGACGCTCAGCCGAGAAACCTTACGCCAGGTTGGCGTCCAGGAACTCTTTCAGCTGACCTTTGGACAGTGCGCCCACTTTGGTCGCCGCCACTTCACCGTTTTTGAACAGCAGCAGGGTCGGAATGCCACGGATGCCGTATTTCGGCGCGGTACCCGGGTTCTGGTCGATGTTCAGCTTGGCAACGGTCAGTTTGCCCTGATATTCGTCAGCGATCTCATCCAGAATCGGGGCGATCATTTTGCAAGGACCACACCATTCAGCCCAGAAATCGACGAGGATCAGCCCGTCAGCCTTAAGTACGTCCGTGTCAAAACTGTCGTCAGTCAGGTGAATAATTTTATCGCTCATATATAACTCCACAGGAATAAGCCTGGTACGTTGGTTTTGTCTCCACCAACGACGTGTTGATGTCGCATTAACCAACTAAAGGTTGACTTTATTTCACCGGATACGCTTTCGTAAAGCAATAGTAAGCTGATATTCTACCACACTATGAGCAAAACACATTTAACAGAACAGAAGTTTTCCGACTTCGCCCTGCACCCAAAAGTGATTGAAGCCCTTGAAAATAAAGGGTTTCATAACTGCACGCCCATTCAGGCCCTCGCCCTGCCGCTGACGCTGGCTGGTCGCGATGTTGCAGGGCAGGCGCAAACCGGTACTGGCAAAACGATGGCGTTTTTAACGTCAACGTTTCATTATTTACTTTCTCATCCAGCGATTGCAGACCGCAAAGTTAACCAGCCGCGCGCGCTAATTATGGCCCCGACGCGAGAACTGGCGGTACAGATCCACGCAGACGCGGAACCCCTGGCGCAGGCTACTGGCCTGAAGCTGGGCCTGGCCTATGGCGGCGACGGCTACGATAAACAGCTGAAAGTGCTGGAAAGCGGCGTAGATATCCTGATCGGTACCACTGGCCGTCTTATCGACTACGCAAAACAGAATCACATTAACCTCGGTGCCATTCAGGTTGTCGTGCTGGATGAAGCTGACCGTATGTACGATCTGGGCTTCATTAAAGACATCCGCTGGCTGTTCCGCCGCATGCCTCCGGCGAACCAACGCCTGAACATGCTGTTCTCCGCAACCCTTTCTTATCGCGTCCGCGAGCTGGCGTTCGAGCAGATGAACAACGCCGAATATGTGGAAGTGGAACCGGAACAGAAAACAGGGCACCGCATTAAAGAAGAACTCTTCTACCCTTCTAATGAAGAGAAAATGCGTCTGCTGCAAACCCTGATCGAAGAAGAGTGGCCAGATCGCGCCATCATCTTCGCGAATACCAAACACCGCTGTGAAGATATCTGGGGCCATCTGGCTGCCGACGGTCACCGTGTTGGTCTGCTGACTGGCGACGTTGCGCAGAAAAAACGCCTGCGTATTCTCGACGAATTCACCCGTGGTGACCTGGATATTCTGGTCGCAACCGACGTTGCGGCTCGCGGCCTGCATATTCCTGCCGTCACGCACGTCTTCAACTATGACCTGCCGGATGACTGCGAAGACTACGTACACCGTATCGGTCGTACCGGTCGTGCTGGTGCAAGCGGTCACTCTATTAGCCTTGCGTGTGAAGAGTATGCGCTGAATCTTCCAGCGATTGAGACCTACATCGGTCACTCTATTCCGCAGAGCAAATACAATCCGGAAGCACTGTTAAGCGAACTGCCGCCGCCTAAGCGCCTAACCCGCGCCCGCTCCGGCAACGGCCCGCGTCGTTCCGGCGCGCCGCGTAATCGTCGTCGTTCAGGTTAAGAAAGGTCACTATGCTCTCCAGCTCCTCGCTCTACGCGGCCATTGATCTCGGTTCCAATAGTTTTCATATGCTGGTTGTTCGCGAGGTGGCGGGAAGTATACAAACGCTGACGCGCATTAAGCGCAAGGTCCGCCTCGCAGCGGGCCTGAGCAGCAGCAATCACCTCTCTCCTGAAGCGATGGAACGTGGCTGGCAGTGCCTGCGCCTCTTTGCCGAACGTTTGCAGGATATCCCGCATAATCAGATTCGCGTTGTCGCCACCGCGACACTCCGCCTGGCGGTGAACGCCGGAGAATTTATTGCCAAAGCGCAGGACATTCTCGGTTGCCCGGTTCAGGTCATCAGCGGTGAAGAAGAAGCCCGCCTGATTTATCAGGGCGTTGCCCACACCACCGGGGGTGACGATCGTCGTCTGGTGGTGGATATCGGCGGAGCCAGTACCGAACTGGTGACCGGCACGGGTGCACAGGCGACATCGTTATTCAGCCTGTCGATGGGCTGCGTGACCTGGCTTGAGCGCTACTTTACCGATCGTAATCTCGCGAAAGAGAACTTCGACGAGGCGGAAAATGCCGCGCGTGAGGTGTTGCGCCCGGTGATGGATGAGTTGCGCTACCACGGCTGGAAAGTCTGCGTGGGTGCTTCGGGTACCGTGCAGGCATTGCAGGAAATCATGATGGCGCAGGGGATGGACGAGCGGATCACGCTCGCCAAACTCCAGCAGCTAAAACAGCGTGCCATCCAGTGTGGTCGTCTGGAAGAGCTGGAAATTGAAGGTCTGACACTCGAACGTGCGCTGGTTTTCCCAAGCGGGCTTGCCATTCTGATCGCCATTTTCACCGAGCTGAACATTCAGTGTATGACTCTGGCTGGCGGCGCACTGCGCGAAGGTCTGGTCTACGGGATGCTTCACTTGTCGGTTGATCAGGACATCCGCAGCCGTACCTTGCGCAACGTTCAGCGCCGCTTTATCGTTGATACCGATCAGGCGCAGCGAGTCGGGCAACTGGCGTCGTTGTTCGCCGATCAGGTTAGCAAAAGCTGGGATATTGAACCTTTAAGCCGCGATCTGCTGCTAAGTGCGTGTGCGCTGCATGAAATTGGTCTGAGCGTTGAGTACAAGCAAGCACCGTTGCATGCAGCCTGGCTGGTACGTAATCTCGATTTACCGGGCTACACCCCCGCACAGAAAAAGTTGCTGGCTACCCTGCTGCTAAACCAGACCAACACCGTTGACCTCTCCTCTTTGCATCAGCAAAACGCCGTACCGCCGCGCGTTGCCGAGCATCTGTGCCGGCTGCTGCGACTGGCCATCCTGTTTGCCAGCCGTCGCCGCGATGATTTACTGCCTGCAATTAACCTGGTGGCGGAAAATGAGAAACTTTCACTGACGCTTCCAGAAAAATGGCTTGAGAATCACCCGCTTGGTGCAGAACTTGTCGAGCAGGAGTGCCAGTGGCAAAGCTATGTGCACTGGGTGCTGGACGTTAAGTAATACAGCGAAACATGCCGGGTGGTGCTGCGCTTACCCGGCCTTCAAAAGTTATCCCTTCTCTTTGGCTTTTGCCAGCATGGCACGAATGTTTGCCACGTTAGCCTGACCTTTATGCATCCGTTCTTCGGCCGTAATCACTTTGCGCTCCTGTTCCCATGTCAGATCGTCCTGCGGTAACTCCAGCAGGAAGCGACTCGGTTCCGGGCGTACCAGCTCGCCATACTGTCGACGTTCTTTACACAGCGTAAAGACAAGCTCTTTACGGGCGCGGGTGATCCCCACGTAGGCGAGGCGGCGCTCTTCATCGACATTATCTTCATCGATGCTGCTCTGATGCGGCAGCAACCCCTCTTCCATGCCCACCAGATAGACATACGGGAACTCCAGCCCTTTCGACGCATGCAGCGTCATCAGTTGCACCTGATCGGCCTCTTCTTCGCTCTCACCGCGCTCCATCATATCGCGCAGCGTAAAACGGGTGACTACCTGGGTCAGGGTCATCGGCTCGTCTATCTCAGAGCCTTCCAGCATTTCGGTCATCCAGCTAAACAGCTGGTTAACGTTTTTCATCCGCATCTCTGCCGCTTTCGGGCTGGCAGAGGTTTCGTATAACCAGGATTCGTAATCAATACCGTGGATCAAATCACGCACCGCCGCCACAGGCTCGCGTTCCGCCAGGCGCTGTACCTCGCCAAGCCAGTGGGTGAAGCGGGTTAAGTTGTCATAGCCGCGCCCGGTCAGCGTCTGGCTCAGCCCCATATCAAAGCTGGCGGTGAACAAGCTTTTGTTGCGGGTCATCGCCCATTCACCCAGTTTTTGCAGCGTCGCGGGGCCAATCTCACGTTTCGGCGTATTCACGATGCGCAGAAATGCGCTGTCATCATCCGGGTTGGTGAGGACGCGCAGATACGCCAGCAGGTCTTTGATTTCAGGACGCGAGAAGAACGACGTGCCGCCCGAAATTTTGTACGGGATGCGGTTCTGCATCAGCATCTTTTCAAAGACGCGTGACTGGTGGTTACCGCGATAGAGGATCGCGTAATCCTTGTATTCAGTTTTGTTGACGAAGTGGTGAGCAATGAGTTCACCCGTGACGCGTTCCGCCTCGTGTTCTTCATTGTTGGCGCTGAGCACTTTCAGTTCGGCACCGTAGCCAAGTTCAGAGAACAGACGCTTTTCAAACACGTGCGGGTTATTGGCGATCAGGATATTCGCTGCCTTCAGGATGCGTCCGGACGAGCGGTAGTTTTGCTCGAGCTTGATAACCTGGAGTGCCGGGAAATCTTTGCTTAACAACACCAGGTTTTGTGGACGTGCACCGCGCCAGGAGTAGATCGACTGATCGTCATCACCGACCACGGTAAAGCGGGCGCGCTGCCCGACCAGCAACTTCACCAGTTCATACTGGCTGGTGTTGGTGTCCTGGTATTCATCCACCAGCAGATAGCGGATCTTGTTCTGCCAGCGCTCGCGCACTTCTTCATTACGCTGCAGCAGCAGCGTGGGCAGCAGGATCAGATCGTCGAAATCCAGCACGTTGCACGCTTTCATATGCGCATCGTACAGGCCATAGCAATGAGCAAAGATCCGATCCCGTTCACCTTTGGCGCTCGCCGCCGCCTGGGCAGGCGTCATCAGATCGTTTTTCCAGTTGGAGATCGTCGAGATCAATTGTTGCAGCAAGACTTTGTCGTCTTCAATCAACCCTTCGGTGAGCTCTTTAAGCAACGCGACCTGGTCGGTGTCATCAAAGAGCGAAAAGTTGGACTTCATCCCCAACGCC
This sequence comes from Enterobacter cloacae complex sp. 2024EL-00214, assembly GCF_043945575.1. Lineage (NCBI taxonomy): Bacteria > Pseudomonadati > Pseudomonadota > Gammaproteobacteria > Enterobacterales > Enterobacteriaceae > Enterobacter > Enterobacter cloacae complex sp. 2024EL-00214. Next base: position 74,299 of record NZ_JBIMRC010000023.1, read on the forward strand.
GCATACTCGCGTTTGATGATATCCAGTCCCAGCGTGTGGAACGTGGAGATCATCAGCCCGCGCGCCTCTTTGCGTCCCAGCGTCTGACCGACGCGCTCTTTCATCTCGCGCGCCGCTTTATTGGTAAAGGTGACCGCCGCGATATGGCGTGCCTGATACCCGCAGCCACGGATCAAGTGGGCGATTTTGTTGGTGATCACGCGGGTTTTACCGGAACCTGCCCCTGCCAGCACCAGGCATGGTCCAGTAACGAATTCGACCGCTTGTTGTTGTCCAGGGTTTAAACGCATGGGAATATTGCTCAATCTTCGAACGGGGGATGGATTGTAGCAGAAAGCCGGGCGCAGATTTACCGGCTAATGATAAAGTGAAGAAAACGCGATTAATCCCGAGAGCAGAATTATGGTAAAGACCGCAGCAGCCCTGCACATTCTGGTAAAAGAAGAAAAGCTGGCCCAGGAGATCCTCGCTAAGCTTGAACGTGGCATCAGCTTTGATCATCTGGCAAAGCGTTACTCTAAGTGCCCGTCCGGGCGCAACGGCGGTGATTTAGGGGAGTTTAAGCAGGGGGCGATGGTCGGGCCATTCGATCAGGCGGTCTTTAGCTGTCCGCTCCTGAAGCCCTTCGGCCCGGTTAAAACCAGGTTTGGCTACCATATCATTAAGGTGCTGTATCGCCGCTAACGCGTGGTATATTGCGTCCCGATTTATCTCAACCCATTCAAGGCACGATCATGGCAAAAACAGCAGCAGCAGTGCATATCCTTGTTAAAGAAGAGAAACTGGCTTTAGATCTTCTGGAACAGATTAAAAACGGTGCCGACTTCGGCAAGCTGGCGAAGAAGCACTCCATTTGCCCGTCAGGCAAACGCGGCGGTGACTTAGGTGAATTCCGTCAGGGTCAGATGGTTCCGGCGTTTGATAAAGTCGTGTTCTCTTGCCCAGTGCTGGAGCCAACTGGCCCACTGCACACGCAGTTTGGTTACCACATTATTAAGGTTCTGTACCGCAAATAAAAAAACCGGGTGACGGCTGCGCCTTACCCGGCCTACATCTTACGGTTTTGTAGGTCGGGTAAGCGAAGCGCCACCCGACAAGGTTGTTAACCCGCTACTGCAATACGCTTCATGTCGGTCATGTAGCCACGCAATTTCTGGCCTACTTTCTCGATTTCGTGACCGCGAATCGCTTCATTCACATCGCGCAGCTGCGCGTTATCTACTGCACCTTCGGCGATGGCTTTGCCCAGATCACCCGCCTGCAGGGTGGTCATGAACTCTTTCAGCAGCGGTACGCAAGCGTAAGAGAACAGGTAGTTACCGTACTCAGCGGTATCAGAGATAACCACGTTCATTTCGTACAGACGCTTACGGGCGATGGTGTTCGCAATCAGCGGCAGTTCGTGCAGTGATTCGTAGTAAGCAGACTCTTCAATGATGCCGGAATCCACCATCGTTTCGAACGCCAGTTCGACGCCCGCTTTCACCATTGCGATCATCAGTACGCCTTTATCGAAGTACTCCTGCTCGCTGATTTTACCGTCAAACTGTGGTGCGGTTTCGAACGCGGTTTTACCGGTCTCTTCACGCCAGGTCAGCAGTTTCTTATCGTCGTTCGCCCAGTCAGCCATCATGCCGGAAGAGAACGCACCGGAGATGATGTCATCCATATGTTTCTGGAACAGCGGAGCCATGATGGTTTTCAGCTGTTCGGACAGCGCATAAGCACGCAGTTTCGCCGGGTTGGACAGGCGATCCATCATCAGCGTGATACCGCCCTGCTTCAGCGCTTCAGTGATGGTTTCCCAGCCGAACTGAATCAGTTTTTCGGCGTATGCCGGGTCGGTACCTTCTTCCACCAGCTTGTCGAAGCACAGCAGAGAACCGGCCTGCAGCATCCCGCACAGAATAGTCTGCTCGCCCATCAGGTCAGATTTCACTTCTGCAACGAAGGAAGATTCCAGAACGCCCGCACGGTGTCCGCCAGTTGCCGCTGCCCATGCTTTAGCAATCGCCATACCTTCGCCTTTCGGATCGTTTTCCGGGTGAACCGCGATAAGCGTTGGAACGCCGAAGCCACGTTTGTACTCTTCACGCACTTCCGTACCTGGACATTTTGGTGCAACCATCACAACGGTGATGTCTTTACGGATCTGCTCGCCCACTTCAACAATGTTGAAGCCGTGGGAGTAACCCAGTGCCGCACCATCTTTCATCAGCGGCTGCACGGAACGTACAACATCAGAGTGCTGTTTGTCTGGCGTCAGGTTAACCACCAGATCCGCCTGCGGGATCAGCTCTTCGTAAGAACCCACTTTGAAGCCGTTTTCGGTCGCTTTGCGCCAGGAAGCACGCTTCTCAGCAATGGCTTCTTTACGCAGGGCGTAGGCGATATCCAGACCAGAGTCACGCATGTTCAGACCCTGGTTGAGGCCCTGTGCGCCACAGCCGACGATGACCACTTTTTTACCCTGAAGGTAGCTCGCGCCATCAGCAAATTCGTCGCGCGCCATAAAGCGGCATTTGCCCAGCTGCGCCAGCTGCTGGCGCAAGTTCAGTGTATTAAAGTAGTTAGCCATGTTGGACTCCGTGATGTTGTGTTGTGGTGCTTATTGTTCGGTTCGCCGTTCAGCGAGAATGTACCCACATTACAACAGGAAATTTATTGCGGAAATTGATATATTCACAACGTCACGTTGCAATATCTGCAATGTAAAAAGGGGGGAGTGGAAACGGTGGATTTACGCGATCTGAAAATGTTCCTGCATCTGGCGGAAAGCCGTCATTTTGGCCGCAGCGCACGCGCGATACACGTCAGCCCCTCCACGCTTTCGCGCCAGATCCAGCGTCTTGAGGAAGACCTCGGCCAGCCGCTGTTTGTGCGCGATAACCGTACCGTCACCCTCACGGAAGCGGGGGAAGAGCTGCGCGTTTTTGCCCAGCAAACGCTGTTGCAGTATCAGCAACTGCGCCACACCATCGACCAGCAAGGACCGTCGCTGTCCGGCGAGCTGCATATTTTCTGTTCCGTCACCGCCGCCTATAGCCACCTTCCGCCTATCCTCGACCGCTTCCGCGCCGAACATCCGTCGGTAGAGATTAAACTCACCACCGGTGATGCCGCCGACGCGATGGAAAAAGTGGTGACGGGTGAAGCGGATCTCGCCATCGCAGGGAAACCAGAAACATTGCCGGGTGCGGTGGCTTTCTCAATGCTGGAAAATCTGGCCGTGGTGCTGATTGCCCCGGCACTGCCCTGCCCGGTGCGTAACCAGGTATCGGTGGAAAAGCCCGACTGGTCAACGGTACCGTTTATCATGGCCGATCAGGGGCCAGTACGCCGCCGCATTGAGCTGTGGTTCCGCCGCCAGAAGATCAGCAACCCGTCAATTTACGCGACAGTTGGCGGCCATGAGGCGATGGTGTCAATGGTGGCCCTGGGCTGTGGCGTGGCATTGCTGCCAGAAGTGGTGCTGGAAAACAGCCCGGAACCGGTGCGCAACCGCGTGATGATTTTAGAACGCAGCGATGAAAAAACACCGTTCGAGCTTGGCGTGTGCGCACAAAAAAAGCGGCTGCATGAGCCGCTTATTGACGCGTTCTGGCAGATTTTGCCGAACCACTAGCCTGCCAGGAAGAACCGGAACGCCGGGTTATGAGTTTCGTCATGGCACTCATAGCCCAGCTCGTTCAGCCGCGTTTCGAAATCAGGTTCATGCTCGCCCAGTTCGAACGCCGCCAGCACGCGACCATAGTCGGTGCCGTGGCTGCGATAGTGGAACAGGGTAATGTTCCAGTAGGTGCCCAGCGTATGCAGGAACTTCAGCAACGCACCAGGTGATTCCGGGAACTCGAAGCTGAACAGACGCTCCTGGAGTGGCTTCGACGGACGCCCCCCCACCATGTAACGCACGTGCAGCTTCGCCATTTCGTCGTCGGAAAGATCCACCACGCTGTAGCCGCCTTCGTGCAACAGGTTAAGGATCTCTTTGCGCTCTTCCAGACCACGGCTCAGGCGCACGCCGACAAAAATGCAGGCATCTTTGGCATCGGCAAAACGGTAGTTGAACTCCGTCACCGAACGCCCCCCCAGCAGCTGGCAGAACTTCAGGAAACTGCCCTTCTCTTCCGGAATAGTTACCGCCAGTAACGCTTCACGTTGTTCGCCCAGCTCGCAGCGCTCGGACACGTAACGCAGGCCGTGGAAGTTCACGTTGGCACCAGAAAGTACATGTGCCAGACGCTCGCCGCGAATGTTGTGCTGCGCGATATACTTTTTCATTCCCGCCAGCGCCAGCGCGCCGGAAGGTTCCGCCACCGCGCGAACATCTTCGAACAGATCTTTCATCGCCGCACAGATAGCATCGCTATCAACGGTGATAATGTCGTCGAGATATTCCTGACACAAACGGAAGGTTTCATCGCCAATACGTTTGACCGCTACGCCCTCGGCAAACAGCCCGACGCGCGGTAAGTCCACCGGATGACCCGCATCCAGCGCTGCTTTCAGACAGGCAGAGTCTTCTGCTTCAACAGCAATGACTTTGATTTGCGGCATCAGCTGTTTGATCAGCACCGCCACGCCTGCCGCGAGGCCACCACCGCCAACCGGCACAAAGACACGGTCGAGATGCGCATCCTGTTGCAGCAGCTCCAGCGCCAGTGTGCCTTGTCCGGCAATCACCATCGGATGATCGAACGGCGGCACCCAGGTGAACCCCTGCTGCTGCGCCAGCTCAATCGCTTTGGCTTTCGCTTCGTCAAAATTGGCACCGTGGAGCAACACTTCGCCACCGAAACCGCGTACCGCATCGACTTTGATATCTGCGGTTGCAACGGGCATTACGATCAGCGCTTTCAGCCCCAGACGTGCAGACGAGAACGCAACGCCCTGCGCGTGGTTGCCCGCAGAAGCCGTGATCACGCCACGTGCTTTTTGCTCATCGGTTAACCCGGCCATCATCGCGTAGGCACCACGCAGCTTGAAGCTGTGTACCGGCTGCCGGTCTTCACGCTTCACCAGGATCACGTTGTCGAGGCGCGAGGAGAGTTTTTCCATTTTCTGCAGTGGCGTAACCTGCACGGCTTCATAGACCGGCGCACGTAGCACCGCTCTGAGATATTCCGCCCCCTCAGGGGCGGCGGATAAGGGTTGTGACTCAGCCATCATTAACCCCCAAGTTTCGATTTATCGCGCACCGCGCCTTTATCTGCACTGGTGGCAAGGCTCGCATAAGCACGCAGAGCGAAGGAAACTTCGCGCTGGCGATCTTTTGGCGTCCACGCTTTGTCGCCGCGCGCTTCTTGCGCTTCACGGCGGGCGGCAATGTCCTGGTCACTCAGCTTCAGTTGGATACCACGGTTCGGAATGTCGATTTCAATCAGATCGCCATCTTCGATGATTGCGATGTTGCCGCCGCTTGCCGCTTCCGGTGAAACGTGACCGATGGATAATCCAGATGTACCGCCAGAGAAACGACCATCTGTGATCAACGCACAAGCTTTACCGAGACCCATCGATTTCAGGAAGGTCGTTGGGTAGAGCATCTCCTGCATCCCTGGCCCGCCTTTTGGCCCTTCGTAGCGGATCACAACTACATCGCCTTCCACCACTTTGCCACCGAGAATGGCTTCTACCGCATCGTCCTGGCTTTCGTACACTTTAGCCGGGCCGGTGAATTTCAGGATGCTGTCGTCCACGCCTGCGGTTTTAACGATACAGCCATTTTCCGCGAAGTTACCGTACAGAACAGCCAGACCACCGTCTTTGCTGTAAGCGTGTTCCAGAGAACGGATACAGCCTCCGGCGCGATCGTCATCCAGGGTATCCCAGCGACAATCCTGTGAGAAAGCCTGAGTGGTGCGAATACCTGCCGGGCCTGCGCGGAACATGTTTTTGACCGCTTCGTCTTTGGTCAGCATCACGTCGTATTTGTCCAGAGACTGCGGCAACGTCAGACCGAGAACGTTCTTCACATCACGGTTCAGCAGACCGGCCCTGTCCAGCTCGCCGAGAATACCGATAACGCCACCGGCGCGGTGTACGTCTTCCATGTGGTACTTCTGAGTACTCGGTGCGACTTTACACAGCTGTGGCACTTTACGGGACAACTTGTCGATATCACTCATGGTGAAGTCAATTTCCGCTTCCTGGGCTGCAGCCAGCAGGTGCAGAACGGTGTTGGTGGAGCCACCCATCGCGATGTCCAGGGTCATGGCATTTTCAAACGCGGCTTTACTGGCAATGTTACGCGGCAGCGCGCTTGCATCGTCCTGCTCGTAGTACCGTTTGGTCAGCTCAACGATACGTTTACCGGCGTTGAGGAACAGCTGTTTACGATCGGCATGCGTCGCCAGCAGCGAGCCGTTACCCGGTTGAGACAGGCCCAGCGCTTCGGTCAGGCAGTTCATGGAGTTCGCAGTGAACATTCCGGAACAGGAACCGCAGGTCGGACACGCGGAGCGTTCCACCTGATTGCTCTGCTCGTCGGAGACTTTCGGATCGGCCCCCTGAATCATCGCATCGACCAGGTCGAGCTTGATGATTTTGTCGGAAAGCTTGGTTTTACCTGCTTCCATCGGGCCGCCGGAAACGAAGATCACCGGAATGTTCAGACGCAGGGAAGCCATCAGCATCCCCGGGGTAATTTTGTCGCAGTTGGAGATACAGACCATTGCATCAGCGCAGTGGGCGTTCACCATGTACTCCACCGAGTCAGCGATCAGCTCGCGCGACGGCAGTGAATAGAGCATGCCCCCGTGTCCCATCGCGATACCATCATCCACCGCAATGGTGTTGAACTCTTTCGCCACACCGCCAGAGGCTTCAATCTGCTCGGCAACCAGTTTACCGAGATCGCGCAGGTGTACGTGGCCCGGCACAAACTGGGTAAAGGAGTTAACCACCGCGATAATTGGCTTGCCAAAATCGGCGTCGGTCATCCCGGTGGCGCGCCACAGCGCGCGGGCCCCCGCCATGTTACGGCCGTGGGTGGTGGTGGCGGAACGATACTTAGGCATGCTTTATTTACTCCCGTCTGACTATTTAACTGGGGCGGTGCGTGCCACCCCATATTTATACTTATTGATTAACCTGATCCAACCAGCCGTATTTATCTTCCGTTTCACCGGTGAAGAGGCCAAAGAATGCCTGCTGAATACGTTTAGTTACCGGGCCACAGCGGCCTTCGCCTACCTGAATACCGTCTACGCTACGCACCGGTGTGATCTCAGCGGCGGTACCGGACATGAATACTTCGTCGGCCAGATACAGGGATTCACGAGACAGCACCTGCTCACGCACTTCGATACCCAGATCTTTCGCCAGCTTAATGATGGCATCACGGGTAATACCCGGCAGCGCGGAAGAGGTGAATGGCGGAGTGAACAGAATGCCATCTTTCACTTCAAACAGGTTTTCGCCTGCGCCTTCAGAGATATAGCCATTCACATCCAGCGCGATACCTTCCTGGTAGCCATGACGGCGTGCTTCGCTGCCGACCAGCAGTGAAGAGAGGTAGTTACCGCCCGCTTTAGCCGCCGTCGGAATGGTGTTAGGTGCCGCACGGTTCCAGGAAGAAACCATTGCATCGATCCCCTGATCCAGTGCTTCCGCACCCAGGTACGCACCCCACGGGAACGCAGCAATGATCACATCGGTGGTATAACCGGCTGGCGGGTTAACACCCATCCCCACATCACCCACGAACACCAGTGGGCGAATGTAGGCACTTTTCAGGTTGTTCTTACGCAGCACTTCGCGGCAAGCTTCCATCAGTTCATCAACGCTCTGAGAAACCGGGAAACGATAGATTTTGGCTGAATCACGCAGGCGCTGCATATGTTCGCGATGACGGAACACCACTGGCCCTTTGTGGGAATCGTAGCAACGGATACCTTCAAACACTGACGTACCATAGTGAAGCGCGTGGGACATCACGTGAACTTTCGCGTCCTCCCAACGAACCATCTCACCATTGAACCAAATGTAATCCGCTTTTTTCGTCGTCATTTTCTCTTCCTGCCGCGCTTAAGCACGGATTTGTTGTGATGTGGTTGTGCTTTGGCAGATAGCGACATGGGCAACATCTACCAGTTTATTTAACTGACTAAACAGTAAGTCGACCGACCGCGGACTGGCAACGGTTAATTCGATATTGATGTTCCGGGCGTCAGTGGCCGTTTCCATATTCATAGAGCAAATTTGAAAACCACGATGACGAACCACACGCAAAACACGTTCTAACGTTTCGGGATTGAAGCGAGCCTGCACGGCGACCTGATGTTGCATCATGATAATTTCTCCAGCATTTGTGAGTTACTGGCACCTGGCGGTACCAACGGCCAGACGTTCTCAAGCTCGTCGATTGAGACATGAAGCAGGTACGGCCCTTCGCTTGACAGCATGGTGTCGAGTGCCGCTTCAACCTGGTCTTTACGGGTGATGTGCTGGCCAGGGATGCCAAAGGCGCTGGCCAGAGTGAGGAAATCGGGGTTATCGGTCAGGGTGGTTTCGCTGTAACGCTCCTGGAAGAACAGCTGTTGCCACTGGCGAACCATCCCTAAACGCTGGTTATCGAGCAATACGATTTTCAGCGGTAACTGCTTACGCTTAACGGTGCCCAACTCCTGAACGTTCATCATGAAGGAGCCGTCACCGGAGATACAGATAACCGTATCGTTCGGGCGGGCAACCTGCGCCCCCACCGCTGCGGGCAGACCGAAGCCCATTGTCCCTAACCCGCTGGAGGTGATGAAGTTTTCCGGACGGGTGTAAGTCATATGCTGTGCAGACCACATCTGATGCTGACCGACATCGGTCGTCACCACACTGTCTGTTGGTTTACGGTCGGACAACTGTTTTAACAGCAGAGGGGCATAGATTGCTTCGCCAGGGTGATCGTAACGCCAGGCGTGTTCAGCACGCATATCTGCCGTGTGTTGACGCCATTCATTGATGTTCAACGGCTGCTGTAAAGCCGGCAACAATGCGTTGAGATCGCCCTGAAGTGCCACATGCACCTGACGCAGCTTATTCATTTCAGCAGGGTCGATGTCCATGTGGATGACTTTGGCATTCGGTGCGAAGGTATTCAGCTTACCCGTTACGCGGTCATCGAAACGCGCGCCTACCGCGATGAGCAAATCACATTCCTGCACCGCCAGGTTTGCCGCTTTGGTGCCGTGCATCCCCAGCATGCCCAGATAGTATGGGTAGTCAGCCTCAACCGCACCCAGACCTTTCAATGTGCAAGTGGCTGGCATTTGGGTTGCTGCGATAAATTCGCGCAGGGCCGGAACTGCCTGAGCCATACCCACGCCACCACCGACATACAGCATTGGTTGTTTCGCCTGAGCCAGCATCTGGCGCGCCTCTTCCACTTCTTCATGTGGGAAAGCATCATCATTTTCTACAGTGGAGAAGTGTGGATCCAGATCGCCAGAGGCAACCTGAATGTCTTTCGGGATATCAACCAGAACCGGGCCAGGGCGGCCAGAGTTGGCCACTTCAAACGCTTCTGCCATCACGCGCGGCAGCTCTTCCAGGGACTGAACAAGGAAGCTATGTTTGGTGCAGGCCAACGACAAACCGAGTACATCTACCTCCTGGAAGGCATCGGTACCGATGAACGAGGAAGCCACCTGGCCGGTGATCGCCACCACAGGAACAGAATCAAGCAGTGCATCCGCCAGACCGGTGATCAGGTTGGTTGCGCCCGGGCCTGATGTTGCCATGCAGACGCCTGTTTTACCGGTAGCACGTGCATAGCCAATAGCGGCCATCGCTGCACCCTGCTCGTGTCGGCACAACAGGTGTTCCACGCCGCCGTCATACAATGCATCGTAAATCGGCATAATTGCGCCCCCCGGATAACCGAAGACAGTCTCGACTCCCTGTGCACGCAACGCATGTACTACCCACTGTGCCCCATTCATAGTTAGTTCCCCGTCATAAATCGTGAGAAACAGAATTTTATGCTAGTCGTCATTCTCTGCCCCTCGTTTACGTTTTTTAGTCATAAAAAAACCCCCGGACCTTTCGGTGCGGGGGTCTTAGTTCGTTAAGGCTTGATTTTTAAGCCTTTCCTCGTCCAAGTGCAGCCCCGCACGGTGGGATAATAATCACCACCACGCTAATCACGACCAGGCTAATCACTCGTAGAAGGGCTGTCATTTTCAGTTCTTTTTTCATCTTGTTCGAAGGAATGCCTAAAGAGTTATCACAGTTTTAAAATCAAACACAAGATTTATTTATGGCTGATTTTGTTAACCCGCAAACAGAATTTCTAAAAACCTTTGTTTTATATGAATAAATTAGAAAATGAATATTTTTCATTTTTTGGGTTATCTGTCCCTCGCCAAAACGGTGAATATTCAATCGCTGCGAGGAGGGTTCCATTTCCCTGCAAAAATTACAACTTGCAGCGAAAAAGCAGGAACATGCGCCGTAAATAAACAAATTAACGATAAAAGTGAAAAGCCTCCACTGGCATAGTTACGCCAGAAGGAGGTATTTATGTCACTGTCGGTTGTTTATACCCGAGCCGCTATTGGAGTGAAGGCCCCACTCATTTCTGTTGAGGTTCATTTGAGTAATGGGCTGCCCGGGCTGACGCTCGTCGGCTTACCAGAAACCACGGTTAAAGAGGCCAGAGATCGGGTACGTAGCGCGATTATCAATAGTGGTTATACCTTTCCCGCAAAGAAGATCACGATCAATCTCGCCCCTGCTGATCTGCCCAAAGAGGGAGGGCGATATGATTTACCTATCGCTATTGCGCTTCTCGCAGCCTCTGAGCAGCTTAATACGACAAGGCTAAGCTCGTATGAGTTCATCGGTGAACTGGCGCTTACAGGCTCGCTCAGAGGCGTTCCTGGTGCTATCTCCGGGGCTCTGGAAGCCATACGAGCCGGTCGACAAATTATTGTGGCGAATGAGAATGCTTCAGAAGTGAGCCTTATTGCAGAGAAAGGATGCCTGATAGCCGGGCATTTGCAGGAGGTATGCGCGTATCTGGAAGGTCGCCATGAACTGGCCGAACCGGAAGAGAGTGACGATATCCTGCCGGATGCGCCTGAAGATCTTAGCGATATCATGGGCCAGGAGCAGGGAAAGCGAGCATTAGAGATCACCGCCGCAGGCGGGCATAATCTTTTGCTGATAGGCCCTCCCGGTACGGGTAAGACCATGCTGGCCAGTCGGTTGAGCGGCTTGCTTCCTCCCCTTGATAACCACGAGGCGCTCGAAAGTGCCGCAATCTTTAGCCTGGTAAGTTCAACGTCACTGCAAAAACAGTGGCGACGTCGCCCGTTTCGTTCCCCGCACCATAGCGCCTCTCTTGCCGCGATGGTCGGTGGCGGGTCTATCCCCGCGCCAGGTGAAATTTCATTGGCGCATAACGGTATTCTGTTTCTGGATGAGCTGCCTGAGTTTGAACGCCGCGTCCTGGATGCGCTGCGAGAACCCATCGAATCAGGTGAGATTCATATCTCACGCACACGCGCTAAAATCAGCTATCCCGCGCAGTTTCAACTTGTTGCCGCAATGAACCCTAGTCCTACGGGACATTACCAGGGCAACCATAACCGCTGTACGCCTGAACAGACGCTTCGCTATTTGGGCAAATTATCCGGCCCTTTTCTCGATCGATTTGATTTATCGCTGGAGATCCCACTGCCGCCGCCAGGCCTGCTTCGGCAGACAAACATGAAAGGAGAAAGTACGGTAAAAGTACGCGACAGAGTTATTGCCGCTCAGGCACGGCAGCATGCGCGTCAGAACAGACTGAATGCACGGCTGGACAACACCGGAATTCGTCAGTATTGCCCTCTGTCGCCTGAGGATGCAGGCTGGCTGGAGGAAACACTGTCGCGGTTTGGTCTTTCCATCCGGGCATGGCAACGTTTATTGAAAGTGGCCCGAACCATTGCCGACATCGAAGGTGACCCTCACATTGAAAGACGACACCTGCAGGAAGCGTTAAGCTATCGCGCGATCGATCGCTTGTTGTTACATCTGCAAAAGATGCTGGCGTAAAAAAGGGGCCGTAGCCCCTTTTCACATCAGATTAGTCTTCAGACTCGGTGTAGTCTTCAGCACCTTCCATCTGCGGCTTACCGCCTGACAGCGTATGGAAACGCTTTGGACGCTTGATGCGAGCCATATACTTGATCCATACACGTTCTACTTCAGACTGCGGTTCACGCTCACCCCGGCAAACAGCAACGAACTGTTTTTCGTCTTCGGTTACTGGTTCACGCTTACCCAGATCCAGCTCGTTGAAGGCATAACCATGACGCTCAAGTAACTGCGCCTCTTTGATGGTGAAATCGCCGTGACGAGAGAACCCGCGTGGATAATTTTTATTGTCGAAAAAACGATTAGTCGTCGTAAAGCTTTCCGCCATCCTACACGCTCCTAATTCTTTGGCCGAGCTATTTATGGCGCGGAGTATTAGTTACGCTTGACAGAGTGTAAAACAAAACATTTAAATCATAACGACAAATAATTTTGTGGAGAAAGATGTGGATACGGAATTGCTAAAAACTTTCCTTGAAGTGAGCAGAACGCGCCACTTTGGGCGAGCAGCTGAAGCCCTCTACCTGACGCAGTCAGCGGTCAGTTTTCGTATTCGACAGCTGGAAAATCAACTGGGTGTAAATCTTTTTACCCGTCACCGCAACAACATCCGCTTAACGCCAGCCGGTGAAAAACTTCTCCCGTATGCAGAAACATTGATGAACACCTGGCAGGCGGCTCGTAAAGAGGTTGCACATACCTCAAGGCACAATGAGTTCTCTATTGGTGCCAGCGCCTCTCTGTGGGAATGCATGCTGAGTCAGTGGCTTACCCGGTTGTACCACTCTCATAGCCATCTGCAATTTGAGGCCAGAATTGCGCAACGCCAGTCGCTTGTTAAGCAACTTCATGAGCGTCAGCTTGATCTTCTGATCACGACCGAAGCCCCCAAGATGGACGAATTTAGCAGCCAGATTGTTGGGCAATTTGGCCTGGCGCTTTATGCTTCTGAGCCTTCTATGATGAAGGCAGATCTCAGTTATTTGCGTCTGGAATGGGGCCCGGATTTTCAACAACATGAAGCAGGATTAATTGCCAGCGACGATGTTCCGCAGCTCACCACAAGCTCTGCAGAGATCGCCTGTCAGCAACTTGCTTTGCTGAAGAGTTGTACCTGGTTACCTACTCGCTGGGCAGACAACAAAGCTGGACTGCATGCTGTCACAGATTCCACAACGCTTTCCAGGCCGCTGTATGCGATCTGGCTGCAAAACAGTGACAAACAATCACAGATAAAAGATCTGCTAAAAATCAACATAATGGATTGATGCATAAGCCTGCAGGGATGCAGGCAGCACATTCAGAAGGCGGGTTTTCGCTGTTTTACAGGCAAAAAAAAATCCTTTGCCTAAGCAAAGGATTATATATGGCAGGGGCGGAGAGACTCGAACTCGCGACACCCGGTTTTGGAGACCGGTGCTCTACCAACTGAGCTACGCCCCTAAATTTTCTTGCCATTAAGCCTGCCAGGAAAGGCAGGCTTAATGTCTTAATAAGTGGCGGAACGGACGGGACTCGAACCCGCGACCCCCTGCGTGACAGGCAGGTATTCTAACCGACTGAACTACCGCTCCACCGAAGACTGCTGTAACCACCGGATTTATGCACCGGCTTACTACTTAATTTGATGCCTGGCAGTTCCCTACTCTCACATGGGGAGACCCCACACTACCATCGGCGCTACGGCGTTTCACTTCTGAGTTCGGCATGGGGTCAGGTGGGACCACCG
>NZ_JBIMRC010000024.1:0-87834 GCF_043945575.1 Enterobacter cloacae complex sp. 2024EL-00214
TGACTCAAAAAGCAAAACCCCCGCCGAAGCGAGGGTTATAAATGAGTGGTGCCCGGACTCGGAATCGAACCAAGGACACGGGGATTTTCAATCCCCTGCTCTACCGACTGAGCTATCCGGGCAACGGGGCGCATTAAACCCGATTCACCCACCGCCGTCAACGAAATTTGTTGTTTTCGTTACAGACTGCACACTCTCTCACCAGTTCGCCGTAATCTTAAGCGAAAAGTGCGTCCAGAGTGCAGACAGCGGTATGGTGACCACGGCAAACCGCTTAATCCCGTAGATTTCAGCTCTGTTACCAGCATCAGACTGCAGTCCAGTCATTAATAGCCAAAGAAATACCCTGTTATTTACTCACTGAGAATGCATTATTATTAAGTTTCGCTTCAGGCTGGTGCTAAGTCTGGGGTTGTTTAGTGCATACTGATTCCTTCTTGCACCCTAAAATAAAAGATGACATGATTGCGCGAATTTTCTCCTTTCAGTGTACGGAGCCGCCAATGATGATGATGTCTGTCGCTGCGCGAACGCTCACCCGTATCAACGTAAACTACTCCTGTCTCACCGTTCGGTGAGGGTAACTGCGCTTATGAAAACCATGAAAATCGCCGTCAGCCGCGAGCTGGTCTCTGCTGTGTCCACGCACCGGGAAAAGGTGACGCTGGACAATACCGATTTTACCGATGTGGCGGCTGTCGTCATTACGGTCGCTGAAAGCTGTAGCGGCATCCTTGCGTTGCTGAAACGTACAGGCTTTCAGTTACCGGTGTTTATATTCTCGCAAGAGCCGATGGATGTTCCTGAAGGTGCCACCGCCACGATTACTGGTAAAGCACAAGAGTTCCTGGAACTGGAGTCTGCCGCCAGCCGTTACGAAGAGAACCTGTTACCGCCATTTTTTGACACCCTGAGTCAGTATGTGGCGATGGGCAATAGCACCTTTGCCTGCCCGGGGCACCAGCACGGCGCATTTTTCAAAAAACACCCTGCGGGGCGGCAGTTCTTTGATTTCTTTGGTGAGAATGTTTTTCGCGCCGATATGTGCAACGCCGATGTGAAGCTGGGGGATCTGCTGATCCACGAAGGCTCAGCCAAGCATGCGCAAAAATTTGCTGCAAAAGTGTTTAACGCAGATAAAACCTACTTCGTGCTGAACGGCACTTCCGCTGCCAATAAGGTCGTCACCAACGCGCTGCTGACCCGTGGCGATCTGGTGCTGTTTGACCGTAACAACCATAAGTCCAACCACCACGGGGCGTTAATCCAGGCGGGGGCAACGCCGGTCTACCTTGAAGCGGCGCGCAACCCGTTTGGTTTTATTGGTGGAATTGATGCGCACTGTTTTGATGATGCGTACCTCAGAAGTCTGAT
Organism: Enterobacter cloacae complex sp. 2024EL-00214; assembly: GCF_043945575.1. Taxonomy (NCBI): domain Bacteria; kingdom Pseudomonadati; phylum Pseudomonadota; class Gammaproteobacteria; order Enterobacterales; family Enterobacteriaceae; genus Enterobacter; species Enterobacter cloacae complex sp. 2024EL-00214. The sequence continues at coordinate 1,375 of NZ_JBIMRC010000024.1, forward strand.
CCGCGACGTTGCACCGGAAAAAGCCGATGAAGCGCGCCCGTTCCGTCTGGCGGTTATCCAGCTTGGCACCTACGATGGCACGATCTACAACGCCCGTCAGGTGATCGACAAGATCGGCCATCTTTGCGACTACATTCTGTTTGATTCTGCGTGGGTGGGCTACGAACAATTTATCCCGATGATGGCGGAAACGTCCCCGCTGTTGCTGGAACTGACCGGGAACGATCCGGGCATTTTCGTGACCCAGTCGGTGCATAAGCAACAGGCCGGGTTCTCGCAAACCTCGCAGATCCATAAAAAGGATGACCACATTCGTGGTCAGGCGCGCTTCTGCCCGCACAAGCGGCTCAACAATGCATTTATGCTGCATGCCTCGACCAGCCCGTTTTATCCGCTGTTCGCGGCGCTGGATGTGAACGCCAAAATCCACGAAGGGGAAAGCGGGCGCAGGCTGTGGGCGGAATGCGTGGAGCTGGGCATAGAGGCGCGCAAGGCGATCATTGCCAACTGCCATATGATCAAACCGTTTATTCCACCGGTGGTGGCGGGGAGGCCGTGGCAGGATCACCCAACGCACGCCATCGCCAGCGAACTTCGTTTCTTCAGCTTTGAGCCGGGCGCAAAATGGCACGGTTTTGAGGGCTATGCCCACGAGCAGTATTTTGTCGATCCGTGCAAATTGCTGCTGACCACGCCGGGTATTGATGCACAAACCGGTAACTACACTGAGTTTGGTATACCGGCGACCATTCTCGCGCACTACCTGCGTGAAAATGGCATCGTGCCGGAGAAGTGCGATCTCAACTCGATCCTGTTCCTGCTGACACCAGCCGAAAGCCACGAGAAGCTGGCGCAACTGGTGGCGATGCTGGGTCAGTTTGAACAGCATATTGAAGACGACACGCCGCTTGCAGACGTGCTGCCGACCATCTACCAGAAATATCCGGTGCGCTACCGCGATTACACCCTCCGTCAGCTGTGCCAGGAGATGCACGATCTTTACGTCAGCTTTAACGTTAAAGATCTGCAGAAGGCGATGTTCCGCCAGGAGAGCCTGCCAGCGGTGGTAATGAACCCGCAGGATGCGAACCAGGAGTATATTCGCGGGAACGTGGAATTAGTGCGCATACGCGACGCGGAAGGTCGCATTGCCGCTGAGGGCGCGCTGCCGTATCCGCCAGGAGTGCTGTGCGTGGTGCCGGGTGAAATCTGGGGTGGGGCGGTGCAACGTTACTTCCTTGCGCTGGAGGAGGGTATCAACCTGCTGCCGGGCTTCTCGCCAGAGTTGCAGGGGGTTTACAGCGAGAAGGATGCGGACGGGATTAAGCGATTGTATGGGTATGTTTTAAGATAGTGCGGGCTGTTGCCTTCACCCTAACCCTCTCCCACAGGGAGAGGGAACGTTTCATCAAACCACACTACGCTTATACATCCTCCGTGGATGCCCAATCTTCCCGTACAGCATCTCCACGCTCAGAAACCCCACCTCTACGCAGTGCTCCAGATAGCGTCGGGTAGTGGTTTTACTTAAGCCTGTTTCGCTCACCACTTCATCCACCGAGAAGCAGTGCGTCGCGTTGTCATTAAACAGCATCTGCACCCGCGCCAGCGTGTTTTCCTCAATGCCTTTGCTGCCGTTATCCTGGCGGTAGTTTTTCGCCTGCAGTTGATACAGCGAATCCACGTTCTGCTGGTCGACAATCTTCCAGACGCGTTGCTGTTCGGCGAACTGCACAAAGCGTTCAAGCGACTGGCTGAGCCGCTTCCAGGAGACTGGCTTCAGAATGTAATCAAATGCGCCGTTGCGAATGGCCTGGCTGCAGGTATCCATGTCGCTGGCGGCAGTGATGAAAATCACCGAACAGTTGGCGCGGGCCAGCATCGGGTTACTGATCAGGGTGATCCCCTTGCCATCCGGCAGGTAGTTGTCCAGCAGCATGAGCTGCGGTTGTTTGCTTTCAAGCTGTGCCTGTGCGTCAGCCAGCGATGAGGCCACCCCCACCAGCCGTAGTCTGGGATGTTTACTGATAAGCTCCGCGTGAAGTTGCGCCAGTTCGTTCTCGTCTTCAACGATCAGTACGTCGATAAGTTCATGTTGCATAATCGGTATCTTCCAGTTCCTGTGCGGGACGTCGCGCGGCTCCCGTCGCGGGAATAAACAGTGAGAAAATGGCACCGCGGGGCGTGTTATCGGCAATTTCTATTGCTCCGCCAGCCTGCGTGACATAGCTTTCGATCAGATACAGGCCAATGCCATGATCGCCGCGTGTTTTGGTGGTGATGCCGCGCTCAAATATCCTTTCACGGATCTCCGGTTTGATGCCAACGCCCTGGTCGGCCACTTCAATGATGAGTTCCTGTTCGTTCAGTTTTATTAGCACATTGACCGGCTCGTGCGGAAGCGGTGCTCGCTGCGTCGCTTCGATGGCGTTATCCAGCAGGTTGCCAATAATTGAAATCAGTTCCGATTCGAGCAGAGGCTGGAAGGGTTTATCCATCCGGCAGGCCGGGTCGAAATTCAGCTCAACCCCTTTTTCGCGGGCACGCGCCGCTTTGCCCAACAGCAGGCCGCACAGCGTCGGGGAGCTAAAGCGCGATGAGATAAAGTCCAGCAGCTCCTGTGCGTGTTCCGATTGCGCCTGAATGTAACCTATTGCCTCTTCATAACGCCCCATATGCAGCAGACCGGACAGGGTCGTCATACGGTTGAGCTGTTCATGGCGCATAATGCGCAGGTTGTCGACGTAGCGTTTAACCTGGCTGAGCTGTGTGCTGAGAGTGTCGATTTCATTGCGGTCGCGGAAGGTGATGACCCAGCCCTGAAGTGAATCTTCCAGCATAATCCGCACCCGGCTGGCAATGACCGTGAGATCGTTAAACCGGCAAATCTCATCATGGGTATCTTTCGCCAGCATAGCCGGTGTATTGAAAAACGGGACGGGGTCGATAACCTGGCTAATCAGTTGCCCTCGCAGCTCCCGCGCTGGCTGGCTTAACCCCAGTAATTTTCTGGCAGCCTGGTTGATGACCTCAATGCGCAGTTCATCATCAATGGCAATCACCCCTTCATAAATAGACTCCATCATCGCCTTTTGCTGGCGCACCAGCAGGCCGATTTCACGTGGCTCCAGAGAGAAGATCTGCTTTTTAATACTGCGGGTGAAAAACCACGAGAAGATGAACAGGGCGAACAGCAGCAGCACGGCAGCAATCAGAATGTTGACCACTTTATTGACGGTGATGGTGTCAAGATAGCTGGTGAGATACCCCACCGAGACAATCCCCACCACCTGCCCGGCATCGTTAAAGATGGGCGCTTTGCTGCGCAGCGAAATACCCAGGCCCCCTTTGCGGATGGTGGTGGTGCTTTTGCCGTGTAAGACCTCTTCGTTGTCCCCACCGACCAGCGTTGTACCCACTTTGTCAGCAAACACGGAATGAAACAGATGCAGCCCCTGATTATCGCCAATCACAATAAAACTGGCATCGCTGTGGGTAGCTATTTTTTGCATAAAGGAATGGATTGCTTTGATATCTTTTTGTTCGACTTCATTACGTAAAGTCGGAATAATTGCAATTTCTTCCGCCTGTATTTTTGCGCGTGTGCTCATCTCCTGATAAAGCTGCCTGCCGACATCGACATAATAATATCCGCCCAGTAATGCAAACAGCACTGAGAAAAAGGCGACCAGCGAAACAAACAGTTTGATCTGAAACGATACTTTCATCACTATCACGCGAGGTATCAAGGAAGGACGCCAATATATCATCTTTTTTTGTACTGACGTCTGCTTTGCCGAAAACTTGTGATCCCTTGCACAGCACGGTCTGTAAAAGATTTATCTGAAAGGAACAGGCTCAGTTCAGAAATGTTATTTGTTTGTTCGGTTAAGAAAAGAAACCATAAAAACCACGGCAATAAATAAGGCGTAAATCACATTAAATAAAAGAAACCATTAAAACCATAGTGGCCATTAAAACTTCGCTTTTAATATGTCATTCCTCACATAAAGTAAGCCTTTGTGACTCTAAGCTGAACGCACAAAATAACTAAGGGGCTTATTATGAGCACAACTGACGATTCATTCTCTGTTACCCACGACCCGATTGATATTCAACGGCCATCACTCAAAGAGCGCTGGTGGCATATTATGGATACCTGGAAAATTGGGATTATTCCACTGCCGCTGTTCGTGCTGGCAGGCGCGCTGATTGCCATTGATTGCCTGGGCGGAAAGCTGCCGAGCGACATCGTGGTGATGGTAGCGACGCTGGCATTTTTCGGTTTTGCCTGCGGTGAATTCGGTAAACGTCTGCCGATTGTCGGCAAGCTCGGCGCGGCGGCGATTTGCGCCACCTTTATTCCCTCCGCGCTGGTCTATTATGGCCTGCTGCCGGACGTGGTGGTTGAATCCACCACCAAATTCTACAAATCCACCAACATTCTTTATCTCTACATCTGCTGCATTATTGTCGGCAGCATTATGAGTATGAACCGCACCGTGCTGATCCAGGGCTTCCTGCGCATCTTCTTCCCGATGCTGTGTGGTGAAATCGTCGGCATGATTGTCGGGATGGGCGTGGGCCTGGCGCTGGGTCTTGAACCGTTCCAGATCTTCTTCTTTATTATTCTGCCAATTATGGCCGGCGGCGTGGGCGAAGGGGCGATCCCGCTCTCCATCGGTTATGCAACATTGTTGCATATGGACCAGGGTGTGGCGCTCGGTCGCGTGTTGCCGATGGTGATGCTGGGTGGTCTGACGGCGATCATTATCTCCGGCTGTCTGAACCAGCTCGGTAAACGTTATCCGCACCTGACCGGTGAAGGCCAGCTGATGCCAAACCGCGCTAATGCCGATGCCACCGTCTCTCAACCTGCGTTTTCCGGTAAAGCGGACGTTACTACTATCGCCTCTGGCGCACTGCTGGCGGTACTGCTCTACATGCTGGGTATGCTCGGCCACAAGCTGATTGGCCTGCCTGCACCGGTTGGCATGCTGTTTATGGCGGTGCTGGTGAAGCTGTGCAACGGTGCTTCTCCGCGTCTGCTTGAAGGTTCTCAGGTGGTCTACAAATTCTTCCAGACCTCTGTGACCTACCCAATCCTCTTCGCCGTCGGCGTGGCGATCACCCCGTGGCACGAACTGGTCGCTGCATTCACCGTCAGCAACCTGCTGGTTATCGTCAGCACCGTTTCCGCACTGGTGGCAACCGGGTTCTTCGTGGGTAAAAAGATTGGTATGCACCCGATTGATGTCGCCATCGTTTCCTGCTGCCAGAGCGGCCAGGGCGGTACCGGTGACGTGGCGATCCTGACCGCAGGCAACCGCATGAGCCTGATGCCCTTCGCCCAGATAGCGACCCGTATTGGCGGCGCGATTAACGTCTCCGTCTCACTGCTGATACTGGGCAACTTCCTCGTTTAAGTTTTCAGGAAAGAACAATGAAACTCGCAAGCTTTTTATACCAGGGTAAACGCAGCTACGGCATCGTGCAGGCCGACGGCGTGATTGATTTAGGTCGCCGTCTGGGCGACCGCTACAGCGACCTGAAAGCGCTGTTGCAGGGCAACGGGCTGGTGCAGGCCACCCGTTATCTGAACGATGCAGTAGATGTGCCAATGAGCGCCATCACCTTCTTACCGGTGATTGAGCAGCCGGAAAAAATCCTCTGCGTGGGCATGAATTACGCCGACAAGCGCAAGGAGTTTGACCAGCACAACCCGGCACCGACGCTGTTTGTCCGCTTTCCGGATTCGCAGACCGGCCACAACGAACCGGTGCTTAAGCCGCGTCATTCCAGCGAGTTCGACTATGAGGGCGAGCTGGCGGTGATCATCGGCAAAGGCGGGGAGAACATCAGCCGCGACGATGCGTTGCATCACGTGGCGGGCTACAGCTGCTACATGGATGGTTCCGCCCGCGACTGGCAGCACACCTGGTTCACGGCAGGGAAAAACTGGCGTCAGACCGGGGCGTTTGGCCCGTGGATGGCGACGGCAGATGAGATCCCGGACCCGCACCAGCTGGCTATCCGCACCTGGCTGAATGGCCGCATGGTACAGGAAGACAACACCAGCAGCATGATCCACAAGGTGGCGGAGCTGATCGAATACATCAGCACCTTTACGCGCCTCAGCCCGGGGGATGTGATCATCACCGGATCCCCTGGCGGTGTGGGTAAAAAACGTAACCCGCCACTGTTTATGAAAGAGGGCGATCGTATTGAGGTGGAGATCGAGCATATCGGTCATCTGAGCAATGTGATCATGGAAGCGCCAGCCGCCGGGCTTGCGGCAGCACACTGAGTAAGGCGGCAGCATGCAATCACAACCCATTGATTTTCTTCACACCCTTGTGGCGAAACACCCGGAACGCTTAAGCCAGATCCGTTACCTGCTGGCAGACAGCGGTCTTGGCCTGGACAACGACATCACGCTGTTTGTCGAAGCCTGGGCTGGCACACAGCTGGTGGGTTGTGCCGGGCTTGCCGCCAACGTCATCAAATGTGTGGCGGTAAACGAGCAACTGCGCGGGGAAAACCTGAGCGCACGTTTGCTGGCAGAGGTGGAGAATGCGGCGCTGGAGCGCGGCCATTTTCACCTCTTCCTCTGCACCCGGCCTTGCAACAAGGTACGTTTTGGTCGCAGCGGTTTCTGGCCAATCGCCCAGAGCGGTGATAACGCGGTGTTAATGGAGAACACCCCGCAGGGAATTGAACGTTACTGCCGCTCACTCAGCACGATGCGCAAGCGTGGGGAGAAGATTGGCGCGATTGTGATGAACGCCAACCCGTTCACCCTCGGCCACCGGCATCTGGTGGAGCAGGCGGCACAACAGTGCGATGCGCTGCACCTGTTTGTGGTGCGTGAAGACGCCTCGTTCTTCCCGTTCAGCGCACGCCTGGAGATGGTGCGCGCGGGTGTGGCGCATCTGGCGAACGTGACCGTACATGAAGGATCGCAGTACATCATTTCCCGCGCCACGTTTCCGGCCTATTTCCTGAAGGAGAGCGGCAAAGTGCAGCAGGCGTGGAGTGAGATCGACGTGCTGATCTTCCGCGATTACATCGCCCCGGCGCTGGGGATCACCCATCGCTTTATCGGCTCGGAGCCATTTTGCGACATCACCCGCCAGTACAACCAGACGCTGCATGCCCTGCTTACCTCACATATTGAGGTGGTGGAAATGCCGCGCATTAAGGCCACCGGTAACGCTATTTCGGCATCGGAAGTGCGCCGTTTACTCAAGACACAGCAGTTTTCCCGGATCCGGGAGATTGTCCCGGACTCCACCTTCGCGCATCTCGAAACGCATTACCGCGCGAGTGCGGAAGTCGCATAACTATCAGGAATTTATCATGAAAATTGTAAGGGAGGCGCTGGCCGGTACGCAGGAGTCCAGCGACCTGATGGTGAAAATCGCCCCCGCTCACGACGAGCTGGAGATTGTCATCCACAGTGAAGTGATTAAGCAGTTTGGCGAGCAAATCCGCCAGGTCGTGAATGACACATTGCGCGCCATGAACGTGCACCAGGGATTAATCATTATTGAAGACAAAGGTGCGCTGGACTGTGTGATCCGCGCCCGCCTGCAAAGCGCGCTTCTGCGTGCCGCTGATGAACAGGCCATTAACTGGGGGGCGCTGAAATGAGCAAACTCCGCCGCAGTATGTTGTTCCTGCCGGGCGCGAATGCCGCCATGCTCTCAACGGCGTTTATCTACCGTCCTGACTCCATCATGTTCGACCTTGAAGATGCGGTTGCCCTGCGTGAGAAAGATACCGCGCGCATGCTGGTGTTCCACGCGCTGCAGCACCCGATGTATCAGGATATCGAAACCGTGGTGCGCATTAACCCGCTGAGCACGCCGTTTGGCTTGCTGGATCTGGAAGCTGCCGTGCGGGCCGGTGTGGATGTGATCCGCCTGCCGAAAACCGACACGCCGGATGACATCTATGAGCTGGAAGGCCATCTGGAACGCATCGAGCGTGAATGCGGACGCGAGCCAGGCTCAACCCGCGTAATGGCAGCGATTGAATCGGCGATTGGCGTGATCAACGCCGTGGCGATTGCCCGCAGCTCCCCGCGTTTAATCGGCATCGCGCTGGCGGCTTTTGACTACGTAATGGACATGCAGACCGAGCGTGGTGATGGCACCGAGCTGTTCTATGCCCGCTGTGCGGTGCTGCACGCCGCCCGCGCCGCAGGCATTGATGCCTTCGACGTGGTGTGGTCAGACGTTAACGATGAGGCCGGGTTCCTGCGCGAGGTCGACTTGATCCGCAAGATGGGCTTTAACGGCAAATCGCTGATTAACCCGCGCCAGATTGATCTGCTGCATAACGCCTATGCGCCAACCCAGCAGGAAGTGGATCACGCGAAACGGGTGATTGAAGCGGCAGAAGAGGGCGAACGTAACGGCCTGGGCGTCGTGTCGCTCAACGGCAAAATGGTCGACGCCCCGATTATTAACCACGCGCAGATGGTGCTGGAACGCGCGGCAGCTTCCGGCGTGCGTCGTTAAGGATTACACAATGAACCAGACAGAACTTCTCCATGTGAATTTTCCCCATCTGCGGGATTTAAAACCGTTTGATACCGCCCATAGCGCAACGCCGTGGCTGAATAGCCCTGACGAAAAACATACCCGCAAGCTGTGCGAGTCCGTTGAAGAGGCCGTGTTACGTAGCGGCCTGCAGGACGGGATGACCATTTCGTTTCACCATGCGTTTCGCGAAGGCGACCGGGTGATCAATAACGTTGTGGCGCTGTTGGCGAAGATGGGTTTCAAAAACCTGACGCTGGCCTCCAGCTCACTGATGACCTGCAACGACGCGCTGATCGAACATATTGAGAGCGGCGTTATCACCCGGATTTACACCTCGGGCATGCGCGGCAGGCTGGCGGATGCCATCTCTCACGGGCTGATGGACGAGCCAGTGCAAATTCACTCCCACGGTGGGCGCGTTAAGCTGTTGCAGGACGGTGAGCTGAATATCGACGTGGCGTTTCTCGGTGTACCGTGCAGTGACGAGTTTGGCAATGCCAACGGCACGCACGGCAAATCAAGCTGCGGCTCGCTGGGCTACGCGATGGTGGATGCCCACTTTGCCCGTAAGGTGGTGCTGCTGACCGAAGCGCTGGTGCCGTTCCCGAATATGCCTGCCAGCCTGGTGCAGGATCAGGTGGATTACATCGTGCAGGTGGAAAGCGTCGGCGATCCGGCGAAAATCAGCGTTGGCGCGGCACGCGTGACCAGTAACCCGCGCGAGCTGATGATTGCCCGCTATGCGGCAGACGTGATTGAACACTCAGGTTATTTCAAACCTGGCTTCTCTATGCAGACCGGCTCCGGTGCAGCGTCCACCGCCTGTACCCGCTTTATGGAAGAGAAGATGGAGCGCAGCGGCGTGAAGGCGCGATTTGCGCTTGGGGGGATCACCGGCAGTCTGGTGGATCTGCACGAAAAAGGGCTGATCGAAAAACTGCTCGATACCCAGTGCTTTGACGGCCAGGCGGCAGCCTCACTGGCGCGTAACCCGAACCATGTGGAGATCTCTACTAACGTCTACGCCAACCCTGGCAGCAAGGCGGCATGCTGCGACCAGCTCGATGTGGTGATCCTCAGCGCCCTGGAAATCGACGTCGATTTCAATGTCAACGTCATCACTGGATCTGATGGCGTGATGCGCGGTGCATCCGGCGGTCACTGTGATGTGGCAGCGGCTGCCAATCTGACCATTGTGGTTGCGCCGCTGTTGCGTAGCCGCATTCCCACGGTGGTGAAACGCGTGACCACACGCCTGACGCCGGGGGAGAGCATCGATGTGCTGGTGACCGATCACGGCATCGCGGTCAACCCGGCACGTCCGGAGATCCGCGAGCGCCTGCTTGCTGCGGGCCTCCGCATTGTGGATATCTACGCGCTCTTTGAGCGTGCAATTTCACTGACTGGTGTACCAAAACCCATTGAATTTACCGACAAAATCGTTGGTGTTATCCGCTACCGTGACGGCAGCGTGATAGACACCGTGCGACAGGTGAAGGAGTAACGATGACTATAGCGACACCCGTGCGGGCGGGTGTCAGCCTGGATGAACTGCTGGCGGCGAAAGAGCGCCGCGCAGCACGCCAGACTGACTGGCTTACGCACTATCAACAACCAGTGATTTCTCTCACCCTGGTGACGCCAGGGGAAATTAAGGACAGCCTGCGCTATCGCAACACGATGGGCGTGGCATTACAGATGTGTGATCAACTGCTGTGGGAAAACCGCTGGCAGGTGCTGGACAGGCAGGTGCTGTGGCTGCCCACCGGGCCAGAAGCGCTGTGGTGTGTAGCGCATCAGGCTGCGGAAATGAAAGCGCACTGTGCGGCGCTGGAGCAGACGCATCCGCTTGGCCGGTTGTGGGATCTGGACGTGATCTGCCCTGAAAATGGTCATGTGGGGCGTCAGTCTCTGGGTTCGCATCTGCGTCGCTGCCTGATTTGTGACGAACCTGCTCACGCCTGTTCCCGTTCGCGAAATCATCCCGTTGAGCAGGTGGTGGCCCGGGTGGAGAAGATGATTGATGACTGGTTTGCTCGCGACTAAACCGCGTCCGGCGGATGTCCCCGGGCTTGCCGAAGAGGCGTTATGGCATGAACTGGAACTGACGCCAAAACCGGGGCTGGTGGATAAGCTTAACAACGGCGCGCATCGCGATATGGATCACACCCTGTTTGTTCGCAGCATCAGGGCGGTTACACCGTGGTTTTCCCGCTTTGCCGAGCTGGGGTCAGAACATGCGGGTAAACCGGTGGCTGAGCAACTGCGCCTCATCCGCCCAATGGGCATTGCCTGCGAGCAGGCAATGTATGCCGCGACGAACGGGGTGAACACCCATAAAGGGGGGATTTTTGCCCTCGGTTTGCTCTGTTTCGCCTCCGGGCGTGTGAACAATGTGTCCGCAGATAGCCTCTGTTGTGAAGTAAGTAACATCTGTCGTGGGATGGTGGCGCGTGAACTGGCCGGGCGCAGCGGGCAGGCAACCGCGGGCGAGCGGCAGTATCAGCAGTATGGTTTAACCGGCGCGCGCGGCGAGGCAGAAAGTGGTTTTAGCACCGTGCGTAAGGTGCTGGAGCAGTGGAGTGGACATTCGCTTCACGGTCTGCTGTTACGCCTGATGGCGGTGAATCAGGACAGCAATCTGGTGTCGCGCGGCGGTATGGAAGGGCTGCGTTACGTACAGGGGTATGCGCGGGAAATGTTGGCCAGCGGTTGGGATCGTGATGCGTTACTTAAGATGGATACCGCGTTGACTGAACGTAACTTAAGCCCCGGAGGCAGTGCGGATTTATTGTCGGTAGGATGGGTCATTTCGAAATGTAGGCCGGGTAAGCGTTAGCGCTACCCGGCACAACAACATCCGCTTATGTCGGCCCGGTAAGCGCAGCGCTACCGGGCGAAAAGGCATCAGGTATTAATGCGCGATTGGCTGTGTACCATGCGTTTCGCGAACGTGCTTGTACTTGAACAGCGCGATGAACGCGAAGAACAGTACCAGCGAGTAAGCGGCGAAGATGAGCCACACGGGATGCCAGTTGGTGATGCCGTTGGTGGTGTATATCTCGACCACTTTACCGCTCACTACGCCGCCCAGAATACAGCCGAAGCCGTTGGTCATCATCAGGAACATACCCTGCGCACTGGCGCGGATTTCAGGCTTCACTTCTTTTTCCACAAACACCGAACCGGAGATGTTGAAGAAGTCGAAGGCGCAGCCGTAAACAATCATCGACAGAACCAGCAGCACGGTGCCGAACGCGCTTGGATCACCGTAGGCGAACAAGCCGAAGCGCAGCATCCACGCCGCGATACTGATCAGCATGACGTTCTTGATGCCGTAGCGGCTCAGGAAGAACGGGATGGTCAGGATGAACAGTGTCTCAGAGATCTGAGAGATGGACATCATCACCGACGCGTGCTCAACGATAAAGCTACCGGAGAACAGTGGGTTGTTATCGAAGCTGTGCAGGAAGGTGTTGCCGAACATGTTAGTGATCTGCAGCTCTGCACCCAGCAGCATGGAGAAGATGAAGAAGATCGCCATGCGTTTGTTTTTAAACAGCGCGAACGCATCCAGGCCGAGCATGGTGCTCCAGCTCTGGTTTTTTTGCTGGTTAGAAACAGGAATATGCGGCAGCGTCAGGGTGAACAGCGCCAGTACGACAGAGAGTGTCGCCCCGATGTAAAGCTGCATATGGCTCAGTTCGAAGCCTGCGAAGCTCACGCCCCACATGGCCATGATAAAGCCGATGGTGCCCCAGATACGGATTGGCGGGAAGTCGGTGATGATCTCCATACCGGCTGATTTCAGGCGGTAGTAAGAGATGGTGTTGACCAGACCAAGCGTTGGCATATAGGCCAGCGAGTTAAACAGGATCACCATAAACATCGCCCCAGGCGTGGTCACCTGGGCCGCCATAAACAGCGTCCCCGCCCCCACCAGATGGCAAAGCATGTACAGCCATTTTGCGCTGAGCCATTTATCCGCCACGATACCCAGCAGCGTTGGCATAAAGACAGCCGCAATACCGAGCGAGCTGTATACGGCACCAATAGACGCACCATCGAACTTGAGCGTCACAAACATATAGGAACCGAGAGTAGTCAGCCAGCTACCCCACAGGCAGAACTGCAGAAACGACAATATTTTAAGCTGCAGCTTAAGGTTCATGTTACTTTCCTCACAAGTGAGCGGGAGATATGTTGTTATAGGAACATTCAGGGTTGTTATTTGATGCAATTCTATCAGCAGACGATGTTATGTTTTGTTACCTCCCGCAAAAAAATGCAATCCACATTAATTTGCAGTTTAGATTGTGATGCAAATAACATTTTCGTATGGGAAGGGTCTGTGAGGTCTACTCCCCTAACCTTCTCCTTTGGGGCTGAGGGTTCCCCAGTAATTTTGTTCTTCTTAAGCAATTAAACTATTTCATTGAAATATAAGACTTATAGCGACTCCATGGTCCGGCTGAAAATCGCCGAAGCGTTTCCGTAAGGCCGGAGCGAGGCGCAGGGATGCGCCGAGAGGGCATTGCCTGCAGGGATGCAGGCTAATGCCCGACCCGAAGCCTGAAGGAATAAGCTGAGGGTACCGCGCAGCGGCGATTTTCCTGCCGGGAGCCCGGGTAGCCAGGGCGGTGGCGGTGAACCGCCCTGGCACGTTCACCTGTATTGTCGTTACAGAGTAGCAATCAACATAAAGTGAACGGAATAACCACTACTGCTTTATGTTCCCCCTCACCCCAGCCCTCTCCCTCAAGGGAGAGGGGGTATTCTGTGCCAACCTGTAATTTGTGGGGATCCCTCAACCTTTGGGGAGAAGGGAGGGGCAGGGGCTAACGACGGCGATACCCTTTCTGTGCCGTATTTACCTTGTAAAGATAACGACGGGATTCTGCAGACGGGTGGCGGGTCGTCAGGGTTGAATACACATCCCCTGGTGCCATGCTGTTGATGATACTGGCTGCCTGCACTTTGTCATTTGAGAAGACGCGCAGCACGCTGCCAGCCCCACCGTTGTACGCAGTGATAACGGCATAGCGGCGCGACGTTGGGTTATCAATTCCGCTCAGATAGACGTTATTCAGCATCGCCAGATACGCAGTGCCGGTATCAATATTACTCTGCGGGTCGAACAGATAGTTTCGGCTCGGCGTACCGGATTTACCCTGCGCGCGGAACACGTCTTTCCCGGCGCTGTGCTGGACAACCTGCATCAGCCCCAGCGCGTCAGAACGGCTCACCGCGTAAGGGTTAAAGGAGGATTCGGTCTGCATAATCGCCAGGATCAGTGACTCATCTACGCCATATTTACGCGAAGCCTGACGCACCATGCCCACGTACTTATGCGCACGTTTGTCGAGGTGGTTTGGCACCAGGTTGATGGTGACGCTGTAGATAATGCGCAACCCGTTGCTGCGGCTCTTCAACCGGGTTTGCAGCAGGTAGTCGGCAAATTTAGTGGCGCGACCTTCCCAGCGGATCGCCTGGCCGGTCTGATCGACCACCTGACCGTACAGGAACGGCTCTTTGGAGATAGTGATGTCGTCGGCATCGGAATAGAGATCAATAGAACCCGGATCGTCACCCATCAGCAGGGTTTTCACGATCGCCTGACGTAAGCGTGCAGCAGGTTCGGTACCTGCGATGGTTTCAACGGTGATCGTACCGTCATCAAAGTTGATGTGGCTACGGGTCTGATAGGCGTCGGTGTACTTAACGTAGTCCTTAGGGCCAGCAATAAGAACTTCGTTAAATCCCCAAATATTTTCGATGTTATGGGCAAACTGCCCCATCAAAATGTCAAAACCGTTGGTGTCCTTGACCCAGGCTTCGTTGTACTCATCGCCTTTTTTTGAAGAACAAGACACAAGCAGCGGTGCAACAAGCGCGAGCGCTAAAAATTTTTTCATCATTCCGGGAGTGCGTGTTGTGTTTGCTTTAACGGCGGAGTTGCCCCCGCACGCTGTTATTTTTCCGGTGGCGTATAGCCTTCGATGTGTACGTCTTTGCCTTCGAACAGGAAATTCACCATCTCCTGCTCCAGCAGTTTGCGGTGTTCCGGGTTCATCATGCTGAGTTTTTTCTCGTTAATCAGCATGGTTTGCTTGTGCTGCCACTGCGCCCAGGCTTCTTTGGAGATCTCGTTATAGATACGCTTACCCAGGTCACCTGGGTAGAGCTGGAAGTCCTGGCCTTCAGCATCGCGCTGCAGGTAAGTACAAAAAATAGTTCTGGCCATACTCATTCCTCTTTTTCAGGCCGATGCTAAACCATTGCACCGGCACGTAATTGCTGTAACAGGCGCTCCACTGGAGCTGCCAGCCCGACTGATGGCGGTTGCGCTAAGTTATACCAGAGAGCGGTTCCTTCATCCATGCAGGAGGTGAATGAGGACACGGGAAGCCACATTGGCACAATATCCAGATGGAAATGGCTGAAAGTATGACGAAACGCCGTCTGTTGCGTAAGGTTATCGGCAGCAATTCCGCGCTGTTTAAGCCATTCCCGAAGCGTGGTTTCATCTTCAAACTGTGGGAAGCAGTATAGCCCACCCCACAGACCGCTTGGTGGGCGCTGAGCCAGGAAAACCTCATCGCCGTGCTGCATCAGCAGCATATATCCGGTGCGCTCTGGCAGCGTCTGCTTCGGCTTTTTGCCTGGGTACTGCGCCCACGAGTGGTTGGCATACGCCACGCAGAGATTATTCACCGGGCAAAGTTCGCATTTCGGTTTTGAGCGCGTACACACCATCGCACCGAGATCCATCATTGCCTGATTAAAACGCTCAACACCGTTGGCGGGCGTAACGTCTTCACTGATTTCCCACAGGCGCTTTTCAACCTCTTTTTTCCCGGGCCAGCCGTCAACTGCATAGCAACGGGCAAGCACGCGCTTCACGTTGCCGTCGAGGATCGGGTAATGCTTGCCTAACGACAGAGAGAGGATAGCGCCTGCGGTTGAGCGCCCGACGCCGGGTAAATCCGCCACTTCGTCGAAGGTTTCCGGGAATGTGCCGTTGTGGCGGGTGGCAACGTGCTGTGCCGCTTTGTGCAGATTACGCGCGCGGGCGTAATAACCCAGGCCCGTCCACAGGTGTAATACTTCGTCCAGCGGTGCATTAGCCAGATCGGTCACCGTCGGGAAGCGCGCCATAAAACGCTCAAAGTAAGGAATGACCGTGGCAACCTGTGTTTGTTGCAACATCACTTCAGAGAGCCATACTTTGTAAGGCGTTTTTTCAATTTGCCAGGGTAGGGTTTTACGCCCGTATTTGTCGTACCAGTCCAGCACCTGGGCTGAAAATTGAGAGGCTTGCATGGTCATCGATTCGTATAATCAGGGACGCAGATTGCAGCACAGCGTCAATCTGCTGTAAACCGGATCTTTCCCATGCTTGCATAGAAGCCTTAACTTTGGATAATGCCCGTTTCCCGAACATTCTCACAAGCAGACAACTCTTTTATGAAAAACGACGTCATTTCACCGGAATTTGATGAAAACGGTCGCCCGCTGCGCCGTATTCGCAGCTTCGTCCGCCGTCAGGGCCGCCTGACAAAAGGGCAGCAACACGCGCTGGATAACTACTGGCCGGTGATGGGCGTTGAGTTTACTGAACAGCCTGTTGACTTCACCGAGCTGTTTGGCCGCGATGCGCCTGTTACGCTGGAGATCGGCTTTGGTATGGGGTCGTCACTGGTCACGATGGCGAAAGCCCGCCCGGAACAAAATTTTCTCGGCATTGAAGTACACTCACCAGGCGTAGGTGCCTGCCTGGCAACGGCCCATGAAGAGGGCGTTGAGAACCTGCGCGTGATGTGTCACGACGCGGTAGAAGTGCTGCACAAAATGATTCCTGACAATTCTTTGAACATGGTTCAGCTCTTTTTCCCTGACCCGTGGCATAAAGCACGTCATAATAAACGCCGTATCGTTCAGGCTCCATTTGCAGAGTTGCTGAAAAGTAAGTTAAAACTGGGCGGTGTCTTCCACATGGCGACTGACTGGGAACCTTATGCGGAACATATGCTGGAAGTGATGTCGTCTCTGGATGGTTATAAAAACCAGTCTGCAAGCAACGACTATGTACCGCGTCCGGATTCACGTCCGTTAACGAAATTTGAACAGCGTGGTCATCGTCTTGGCCACGGTGTATGGGACTTAATGTTCGAGAGGGTGAAATAATGGCAAAGAATCGTAGCCGTCGTCTGCGTAAAAAAATGCATATTGAAGAATTCCAGGAAGTGGGTTTCTCCGTTGCATGGCGTTTTCCGGAAGGTACCAGTGTAGAACAGATCGACCAGGAGGTTGATGCGTTCATCAACGACGTTATCGAGCCAAACAAACTGGCCTTTGACGGCAGTGGATATCTGGCGTGGGAAGGTCTGATCTGCACGCAGGAAGTCGGTAAATGCACCGAAGAACATCAGGCTCTTGTGCGCAAATGGCTTGAAGACCACAAACTGGAAGATGTCCGCATCAGCGAACTTTTTGATGTTTGGTGGGACTAATAAAGAAGTCATGGGCCAGCATTAGCTGGCCCATTTTGTCTGAGGGAATGTTTATGATGCGCAAAACGTTGCTGGCTGTTGCACTAATGGCAACCGGATTCACCGCCCATGCGGACTATCAATGTAGTGTCACCCCGCGTGACGATGTGGTGTTAAACCCGCAAACTGTGCAGGTCAAAGGCGAGAACGGCAATCTGGTGATTACGCCAGAAGGTAACGTCACGTTTAACGGTAAACCGCAAAACCTGACTGCCGCGCAGCGTGAACAAGCGAAGGATTACCAGGCCGATTTGCGTGCCTCGCTGCCGTGGATTGATGAAGGTGCGCTAACCCGCGTCGAGAAGGGGCGTGTGGCGCTGGACAAGATCATCACCAAAGAGGTGGGTGAGAGCAGCAATATGCGTACCCGCCTGACTAAGCTGGATAAACAGCTGAAAGAGCAGATGAACCGTATTATTGAGCATCGCACCGACGGCCTGACGTTCCATTACAAGGCTATCGATCAGGTGCGGGCCGACGGCCAACAGCTGGTGAACCAGGCGATGGGCGGCATCCTGCAGGACAGCATCAACGAGATGGGGGCTAAAGCCGTGCTGAAAGGCGGCGGTAACCCACTGCAGGGGATATTAGGTAGCCTGGGCGGGCTGCAGACCTCGATTCAGAACGAGTGGAAGAATCAGGAAGATGATTTCCAGCAGTTCGGTAAAGACGTGTGTAAACGCGTGGTGACGCTGGAAGACAGCCGTAAGGCACTGGTGGGGACGCTTAAGTAAGATCTCCGCTCGCTGGGACCCTCTCCCACGGGAGAGGGAGTAAGCGTCCCCTCTCCCGTGGGAGAGGGTTAGGGTGAGGGCATCAGGCATCGCAGTCGTTGCAAAATAGCCATCAGCACGTTCTCTTCATTGGTCCTGAATTCATTATCCCAGAACCGCATAACTTCCCAGCCATTCACTTTCAGAAATTCAGAACGATGGGAATCATAGGCCTGTTTGTCCTGATGTTGTCCACCGTCCAGCTCAATGATTAGCTTCGCCTTAAAACAGGCAAAATCCACGATATATGCCCCAACTGGCATCTGGCGGCGAAACTTATATCCAAAGAAGCGGCGACCTCTGAGCAAATACCACAGACGTAATTCTTCGGGTGTCATTTCTTTGCGGAGTTGTTTTGATTTGTCCATCCCCACACTCTGCCAGCCTTTCCCTCAGCCGGCAGAACGGGATGCAAAATCCTGAAGCCGCCTTCAGAGATCTTCGGCGAGGAACAGCTCAAGAAGGGAGTTTAAGAACAGTTTGCCGTGCTCGGTGATCTGCCAGTATTCATCACACTCGGTGAGATATCCCTTCGCCAGCGCGTCGTCAATCTGTGGGCGAATCACTGACTCCGGCAGCCCGGTATACCGCGAAAACTCCGCACGCGGTGCGGCTTCAAGCAAACGAAAACGGTTCATAAAGAACTCAAACGGCTTATCCACCTCCTCGACATCATGCTGACGTTCAAGGTAGCGGCCTTCCATGTACCCACGCGGGTGGCGAGTTCTGGCGGTGCGCAGAATGCGCCCGTCCGGGAACGTTACTTTGCCGTGTGCGCCGCAGCCAATTCCCAGATAATCACCAAAGCGCCAGTAGTTCAGGTTGTGCTGACACTGGTACCCCGGCTTTGCATAGGCGGACGTTTCGTACTGCAGATAGCCTGCGGCGGTCAACAGCTGGTGACCTTGCTCAAAAATATCCCACAGCGCGTCGTCGTCCGGCAGTACCGGAGGGCGAGAACCAAACAGCGTGTTAGGCTCAATGGTCAGTTGGTACCAGGAGAGATGCGGCGGGTTTAGCTCAATCGCCTGGCGCAGGTCGTCCAGCGCCTCTTCCAGTGACTGATCCGGCAGGCCGTGCATCAAATCGAGGTTAAAGCTACGCAGGCCAAGCCCCGTAGCCAGGTTCGCTGCGCGCTTTGCCTCTTCCGGGCCGTGAATACGGCCCAGACGTTTTAACTTCGGCTCGCTAAAGCTTTGCACGCCGATGGAGATACGGTTCACCCCCGCACGCTGATACTCGACGAAACGGTCAGCCTCAACGGTGCCAGGGTTGGCTTCCATTGTAATTTCTGCATCTGCTGCAAGAGTAAGGCGCGCCCGCACACCATCCAGCAGCGTTTGCATCGCCGGGCCTGAGAGCAGGCTCGGCGTACCGCCACCAATAAAAATGGTCTTAACTTCACGTCCCTGTGCGTAAGGTACATCAACATCCAGGTCGGCCAGCAGATGCGCAACGTAATCATCGTGCGGCACTTCACCTTTCAGCGCGTGCGAGTTGAAATCGCAGTACGGGCATTTCTGCACGCACCACGGGATGTGAATATAAAGACTCAGAGGTGGCAAATTAGCCATTACGTAATGCTTCCAGTAACAGTTTCAGCGCACGTCCACGGTGGGAAATCGCGCTTTTCTCTTCGCGGGTGAGTTCCGCAGCAGTTTTGCCCTCAGACGGGACAAAGAAAATAGGGTCGTAGCCAAAGCCGCCGTTGCCTGCTGCCTCACGGGCAATCACACCCGGCCAGCTACCGTGGCAGACGACTGGCGTTGGGTCTTCTGCATGACGCAGATAGACCAGCACGCAGTGGAACTGTGCGGTGCGCTGGTCGTCGGGGGCATCTTCCAACGCGACAAGCAGCTTTTCCAGATTCTGCTGGTCGGTGGCGTCTACGCCGGAATAGCGTGCGGAGTAGATCCCCGGCGCACCACCAAGAAAATCCACGGCCAGGCCGGAGTCATCGGCTATCGCGGGCAGACCCGTGATCTGCGCGGCATGGCGCGCTTTCAGGATCGCGTTTTCGATAAACGTCAGCCCTGTCTCTTCGGCTGGATCCACGCCAAGATCGGTCTGGGCAACCACATCCAGCCCAAAATCATTTAATAACGAGGCCAGCTCGCGCACTTTACCGGCGTTACCGGTCGCGAGAACAACTTTCTGCATGGGTTTAGTCCTGTTCTGTCAGAGCCGCGACTTCCGTCGGGATGGATTGCGGGTTGAGGATTTTTACCTGTTTATGCCGCCCAAGTTCACCTTTTTCAATGATGACCTGGCTTTTGGCGACGCGAAACTGTTTTGCCAGATATTTGGTCAGATGTGCATTCGCCTGGCCATCAACCGGTGGGGCAGTGATGGCGACTTTTAATTCGTCGCCATGCAATCCAACAATACTGTCGCGGCTGGCTTTCGGCTGAATATACAGCCGTAAAACCAGCCCGTCGGCGCAGGTGCTTACTGCACTCATAACGCCATCCACAGCCCCGGCAGTAACATATCGCCAGTGGACTGTAACAGCTCAGCGATCCCCATATTGACGACGTACAACAGCAGTACGAGGATCATCGGCGAGAAGTCGATACCGCCCATTGACGGGAGCAGGCTACGAATCGGGCGCAGCAGTGGTTCAGCTAACTGGATCAGCGCGTATTCCACCGGGCTACGACCCTGGCTAACCCAGCTCATCAGCGCCATGACCAGCAGCACCCAGAAAATCAGCGACCCGACGGTTTTAACCAGAATCAGGACGGCGGCGATCCAGATAATCGGCTGGAAGGTGATGACCATAAACAGCACGATCGCTTTGATAACGCTCAGAATAAACGCCACCAACAGAGACGAGCTATCAACAGGACCCATTGCCGGAATAATGCGACGCAGTGGTCCTACAACAGATTGCGTGATTTTCACGACAAACTGTGAGAACGGATTGTAAAAATCACAACGAGCCCACTGCATCCAGACGCGCAGCAAAAGCGCCATCGTATACAGCTCAAGGACCGTTGAGAGCAGGAATGTCAACGTCTTCATGGCGTTCCTCAGGTTTCCTTATTATTTGGTGTAGTCGCGCGCACCGAAAATTGCCGTGCCGATGCGCACCATCGTGCTGCCTGCCGCGATTGCGGCTTCCATATCATCCGACATGCCCAGAGACAGTGTGTCTACCGTCGCATAGCGCGCTTTAAGCGCCTCAAATGCTACAGCCATTTGCTGTGCCACGGCAAACTGCCTTTCATAACTTGACTCAGGTGCCGGAATTGCCATTAAACCACGCAGGGTTAAACGTGGCAGCGCCGCCACGTCTGCCGCCAGCGCATCCAGTTTGCTCAGCGCAATACCGGACTTGCTGTTTTCGTCACTGATGTTGACCTGAATCAGCACGTTTAGAGCAGATAATTCCGCTGGACGCTGTTCGTTCAGCCGTGTGGCAATACGCAGACGGTCAATGGTATGGCACCAGTCGAAGTGCTCTGCTACCAGACGGCTTTTGTTCGACTGCAATGGGCCAATAAAGTGCCATTGCAGACCGGTATTTCCCTGCTCCTGGAAGTGGCGAATTTTATCCACGCCTTCCTGCACGTAGTTTTCACCAAACGCACGATGGCCAGCGGCAATGGCTTCTGCGATGGCGCTCGCAGGCTTAGTTTTGCTGACTGCAAGTAACGTAATTTCTTCTGAAGCACGGCCGCAACGTGTTGCAGCGGCTGAGATTTTGTCCCGGACCTGTGCCAGGTTATGCGCAATGTCGTTCATTTTCCGAGGAGAGTTGTATGGTATTGGAAGAAATCGTGGCCCTTAGTGTAAAGCATAATGTCTCCGATCTACACCTGTGCAGTGATTCGCCACCGCGCTGGCGCAGGTTAGGTTACCTTGAACCCGCACCATTTTCTTCTCCTGACGTTGAAGCCTTATTAAAAACCTGGCTTAGCGATGAGCTGCAGGGGGTGTGGTGGGCGAACGGACAGGTGGATTTTGCCGTCACGCTTGCGGGAAATCAGCGTCTGCGCGGGAGCGCATTTACCCACATGAAAGGTATCTCGCTAACGCTGCGGTTGCTGCCGCTTGCCTGTCCGCAACTTGCCTCACTGGGCGCGCCGAGAGCGATCCCGGAACTGTTGTCCAATGACAATGGGTTGATTCTGGTGACGGGCGCGACCGGAAGCGGAAAATCTACCACCCTCGCAGCGATGGTGGATTTTCTCAATCATCATACTGACGGGCACATTCTGACACTCGAAGATCCGGTGGAGCTTATCTACCAAAGCGAGCGCTGTCTGATCCATCAACGGGAGATAGGTCAACACAGTCCGTCATTTGCCGAAGCACTACGCAGTGCATTACGTGAAGATCCGGATGTGATCCTGTTGGGTGAATTGCGTGACAGCGAAACGATCCGTCTGGCGCTGACGGCGGCAGAGACCGGACATCTGGTGCTGGCAACGCTGCATACGCGTGGTGCATCGCAGGCCATCGAGCGGCTGGTGGATACCTTCCCGGCCCGGGAGAAAGAGCCAGTACGCAATCAGCTGGCAGGCAGCCTGCGGGCTGTACTGGCGCAAAAACTCCGTCAGGATGTGCAGGGCGGGCGTGTGGCACTTTATGAGTTGCTGGTGAACACATCGGCGGCGGCAAATCTCATCCGCGAAGGGAAAACGTGGCAATTGCCCGGCATCATTCAAACCGGTCAACAGGCAGGTATGCAGAATTTTGAGCAGAGCCTGGCCGAGCGGCGGGCGCAGGGGCGGTTGTTATGACGCCGAAGTCGGGTAGCCGCCAATGGGCTACCGTCCGGTATCCGTCTGAAGAGGGTCAGTAACCCTGTTCGAAATAGCTTTCGAGGATAATAACGGCGGAGGCCGAGTCAATGCTGCCTTTATTAAGCGCTCTGAAACCACCGTGTTCAAACAGGCCTGCGCGTGCTTCTACAGTGCTCAGTCGTTCGTCGTGCAGTTTAACTGACACGCCAAAGCGGCCGTGGATTTTATTGGCAAACTTTCGCGCACGGGCGGTGAGCGGCTGTTCGGTGCCATCCATATTCAGCGGTAATCCAACGATTACGTCGTCCGGCTGCCACTCTTTGAGCAGGCGCTCTATCAGCGTCCAGTCTGGTGTGCCGTCGTTGGCTTTTAGTGCCGTGAGTGGGCGGGCGGTGCCGGTGATGCGTTGACCAACGGCGACGCCGATACTCTTCGTGCCAAAATCAAAGGCAAGCAGTGTTCCGCTCATTATGCGTGCCCCGCTACGCCAGGCATGGTCAGAATATCAATGCCAATCAGTTTCGCTGCCTCGCGCCAGCGTTCGGCGATAGGTGTTTTAAACAGGATGTTCATATCGGCAGGGGCCGTGAGCCAGGCATTATCCAGGATCTCTTGTTCGAGCTGGCCTTTTTCCCATGAGGAATAGCCCAGGGCAACCAGCACTTCAGAAGGCTGATTCGCGGTGCCCAGTGTTTCGAGTACGTCGCGAGACGTCGTGATAACGGTGTTATCAGAGATACGAATACTGGAAGAGAACGCCGGAGGCGTATGCAGGATAAAACCACGATCCTCTGCGAGTGGCCCGCCCAGCATCACCGGTTTATCAAGACGGATTTCCGGTAAACGCTCTTCAGCTTCGATTTTCAGCTTTTCCAGAATCCCTTCAACCTGCAGGTTTTCCAGAGGCTTGTTGATGATAATACCCATCGCGCCGTCTTCATTGTATTCACAGATATAAACTACGGAGCGACGGAAAATGGGATCCTGGAGAGCAGGCATGGCAATAAGAAAGTGATGCTGTAAATTCATTGTCAGAGGTTCTGTTTCCTGGTTTAAAAAGCGACAGCGTCCAGTATGCGTAGAAACGATAACGCTGTCACTCATTGGGAAGTTAATTCTGTAAACGTTTTTCGATGGCGTCCATCAGCATTCCGGTGATCGAGACCGGGAACTCCGCTTCGATTTCACGAATACAGGTTGGACTGGTGACGTTCACTTCAGTCAGACGATCGCCGATGATATCCAGGCCGACAAAGATCAAGCCTTTGGCTTTCAGGGTAGGGCCCACGCGGCGGGCAATTTCCCAGTCGCTTTCGGTTAATGGACGCGGTTCGCCACGGCCACCGGCCGCCAGGTTACCACGGGTTTCGCCACCCTGAGGGATACGCGCCAGACAATAAGGTACCGGCTCGCCATCCACGACCAGAACGCGTTTGTCACCGTCTTTAATGGCTGGCAGATAGTTTTGTGCCATGCAATAACGTGTACCCAGCCCGGTCAGCGTTTCGGCAATCACCCCGATGTTCGGATCGCTCTCTTTCACGCGGAAAATAGACGCGCCACCCATACCGTCCAGCGGTTTCATAATGATATCGCCGTGCTTCTGCCAGAATGCTTTCAGCTGTGCCTTGTTGCGAGTCACCAGCGTTTCAGGCGTCAGGTCAGAGAACCATGCGGTGTAGAGCTTCTCGTTACAGTCGCGCAGGCTTTGCGGTTTGTTAACGATCAACGTTCCTTTCTCTTCTGCACGTTCAAGGATATAGGTGCAGTAGATGTATTCGGTGTCGAACGGCGGATCTTTACGCATCAGGACAACATTGAGGTCGGCAAGCGCGATATCCTGCTCGGTACCAAATTCATACCATTTGTCGTAGTTCTGCTCGACGTTAACGATGCGAGTGCGTGCGCGGGCTTCACCGTTGATCAGGTAGAGATCGTTCATCTCCATATAGTGAAGTTCATAGCCGCGACGCTGCGCTTCCAGCAGCATAGCGAAGCTGGAATCTTTCTTGATGTTAATGTTTGCGATGGGATCCATCACGATGCCGAGCTTGATCATGTTCTTCTCCGTTAATGGGTCAGGCTTTGCTTCAACCCAGATCGCCAAACCGTACCTGTAGCGCGGTAATGGCGGTGAGTGCCGTTGTCTCAGTGCGCAGAACGCGAGGTCCCAACAGAATATCAGTAAACGCATAACGTGCCGTCATGGCAATTTCGTCAGCTGACAGACCACCTTCCGGGCCAATCAGCAGGCGTACACGTTCAACGGGCAACGGTAGCGTATTGATGCTGGCACTGGCGCGCGGGTGAAGATTGAGCTTCAGCCCGGGTTCCTCTTCAGCACACCAGTCCTCCAGATCCATCGCCGGGCGGATCTCCGGAATACGGTTGCGGCCGCTCTGCTCACAGGCCGCAATGGCAATTTTCTGCCACTGCTGGATCTTTTTGTTCAGACGTTCCGCATCCAGTTTAACGCCACAACGTTCAGAAAAAAGTGGCGTAATGAGGCTTACACCCAGTTCAATGGATTTCTGAATCGTGAATTCCATCTTCTCACCGCGCGACATCACCTGGCCCAGATGAATGTGAAGGGGGGATTCACGATCATCGACTTCGCCACGCAGTATGTTCACGTGCACGCTTTTTTTATCGGCACGCGTAATTTCAGCGTCGAAAACCTGATTGGAGCCATCAAACAGCTGAATCGCCTGGCCTGCACCCATACGCAGAACGCGGCCTACATGGTTAGCGGCTTCATCAGACAGGGCGATTTCGCGGCCTGCGGTAATCAGTTCAGGGTGGTAGATGCGAGGAATGCGCATAGTCAGAAATTCCGTGTGTAATACGATGTAAGCGAATTGCCGCTAGTGTAGGTTAGCTCTTTTGCGCCTGGCAAGCCCGCTGGACATAAGGGTTATGATTCCCCTGTACTTTGGCGATGCGTTCGTCGCGCTGGCATTCCCACTCCGTCACCGGATACTGCTTGTCCCAGGCATTAAATAGCTGCGTTTGCTGGCGGGAAATAGTGAGCTCGTAACGGTCGCGCATATAGAAATAGGTGCGGGCAATGCTGCCCCGTGCGCGGGCTGGCGGTTCGGCGATTTTCTCTTTGAAATCCACCTTCATGGTACACTGACCATACTGTCCTTCGCCCCCGTTCCACTGGCTGTACATAAAATTGCCGCGATCGCCATTTACTTCGCCAACCGCCGGTTGCAGGTTGTGCATATCGCTTTCCATCTGGCGGTATACTGGATCTTTGGCACAGTTTTTACGGCCACCGTCCTGCCAGCACTGACGCTGGTGACCAAACTGCCATGCCGGAACCACGTGTTCCCATTCGATTCGGCTGGCGCGGTTCTCATTTTTGCGAACTTTATAACCGCAGGACTCGAGATCAACGACCCCTTTTTTGCCCTGCCAGTTAATTTTACAGCCGCAGTAGAAATCGCCCGGCACGTCAGCGTTAACCTTAACGCCTGCGGTTTTGGCCTGAGAGAAACTGTTGATACCGTCGGCCAGAGCATGGCCGGAGAATGCCGTCGTCAGAAAGGCGACCGCGAAAGAGAAATTACGGGACATCTTACACTCCGTGTCAAAACGAGCCCGCAACGTAACGAATGTTGTTCCCGTATGCAATCAGTCTGGTCAGGAAAGTTCTTGATAGTTCAGTTGATTATTCCGCAACCAGCGGTTCTCCGCATTTAACACAGCGGTAGGTCGCCTCGCCGCGCACCACCCGGTTATGACGGCGAACGGTCAGCTGATGTTGCTGGCACTGGCAGCGGTAGGGGAAGGTATTGCGGCGCACCGATTCCAGCTCGAACTGATGGGTTCTGCTCGCCGGAACGCCGAGCACCGCCTCCATCATCCACTTCCACTCTTTACCGTGCGGTGCCACGCGGCCAAAGTGTTTCCATACCAACAGATGTGCCAGTTCGTGTGGAACAACCTCGTCGATAAACGCCTGTTGGTTTTCCAGCATCAATACCGGGTTCAGGCGGATTTCATAGGATTCCAGCCAGGCCGTACCGGCAGCTGTGCCGCGCTGCTGATAGACCAGTTTAGGTTCTGGATAAGTTCGGCCAAGCTTCAGGTTTGCCTGGGCGAGTTTTTCCCGCAGGCTGCGCATAACGGCTTGTTGAATGGCGATAGGGAGACGGGGAGCTTTCATAAGGGCAGAGCATAAAACGCGAAGCGGGGAGGTGCAAGGGGCACCTCCCGTCAGAGGATTAGTCGTGCGCGCCAATCTCGCGCAGCGGACGACCTTTCATCAGGTTACGTTCAATGTGTTCCAGCGACACGTGTTTGGTTTCTGGAACCAGCCAGACGGTCAGAATAATAAAGAACAGGTTCAGACCGGAGTAAACCCAGAAGGTGTTGGCATTACCCAGGCTGTTGAGCATGGTCAGGAATGTTGCGCCGACAATCATGTTGGCAATCCAGTTGGTTGCGGTAGAGCAGGTGATACCGAAATCACGCCCTTTCAGCGGCTGGATCTCAGAGCACAACACCCAAATCAGTGGGCCGGCGCTCATCGCAAAACCAACGATAAAGATCAGCAGCATGGCCACGGCAAAGTACTGTGCGCCTGGTGAGTGAATGCCTACATGCATCATGGTGCCGAGTACGCCCATACCAACGGCCATGACCAGGAAGCCCAGCGTGAGTGTCGGTTTACGGCCCCAGCGGTCTACCAGCCCGATGGCGATAAAGGTCGCCAGTACGTTGGTCAGTCCCACAATGACGGTGCCCCACATCTGCTCTGTGGTGTTGGTGTAACCGGCCAGTTCAAAGATTTTTGGTGCGTAGTACATGATGACGTTCATCCCGGTGAACTGCTGCATCACCTGCAGCAACACGCCCAGGAACACCGCACGGCGGAAGTTGCTGTTCTCTTTGAACAGTGCCCAGCCAGACTGTTTGACCTTCAGGCTTTCGCGGATCTCTTCCAGCTCGTTTTTTGCTTCTGCACGGGTATCACGCAGGCGCAGCAGCACGCGTTCGGCATCCACGAAGCGACGCTTCGCGGCAAACCAGCGCGGACTGTCTGGCAGGAAGAACACGCCAATCAACAGCAGAATAGCAGGGATGATGATGACGCCGAGCATCCAGCGCCATGCGCCGCTGTAGCTGAAAGCGGTATCGGAAAGATAAGCCCCCAGGATCCCGATGGTGATCATCAGTTGATACATCGAAATCATACTGCCGCGGATTTTCTCCGGCGCGATTTCGGAGAGGTAAAGCGGAGCGGTATAAGACGCAACACCGACGGCCAGACCGAGTAATACGCGAGACACCAGCAGTACTTCAACGTTGGGTGCCGCAGCAGAGAACAGTGAACCGGCAACGAACAGAATGGCACCAATCATCAGGCTCTTTTTGCGGCCCAGTTTGAAGGAGAGCCAGCCACTGCCGATAGCACCGACCGCCGCACCGAACATCATGGAGCTCACCACCCATTCCTGAGTGTGTGCGCTTATCTGAAACTCATCGGCGATGAAAGGTAATGCACCGGCAATCACGCCGATATCCAGACCAAAGAGTAATCCAGCCAGGGCGGCGAGGAAGCAGACGAAGAATGTCATCGCCTTGTTGGATGTACGCCCCTGTTTTTTATTGTCAGGCATTATGCCCTCCAGTTGGGTTATCAGTTTTATCAATGCAAAGGGTAGGTGAGTGAACCGTAAAAATATGAGATGCAAATCACATTAGTGTAATCGGTTACATTGATGTGTTGATGTAAATGAAATTAACATATTGAAAATATAGAGATAAAAAAGCTTACACGCATCCCTCTTGAGCTTATTTCAGACTTAACTCAAATTAAATGTAACGATGGGTGAGATGGCGTTGCTGAAGGGGGAGGAGATGAAGTAGATGCTTATTTATTATGGTGTAATCGGTTTCAATTGAGGTCATGCATTTTGCCGGGTGGCGGCTACACCTGACCAGGCCTACAAAACGGCAGAACCCGCAGGTTTGCGCAAGCGAAGCAGCGCTGCGCGCAAAAATGCAAAAGGCCAGCGCTAAGGCTGGCCTTTTCAAATGCAGATGGCAGTCGGTTATTTCAGACCGGCAGCTTCACGCAACTGAGCGGCTTTGTCGGTTTTTTCCCACGGGAAATGTTCACGACCAAAGTGACCGTATGCAGCGGTTTCTTTGTAGATTGGGTGCAGCAGATCCAGCATCTGAATCAGGCCATATGGGCGCAGGTCGAAGAACTCACGTACCAGCAGAGTCAGCTGCTCGGAAGGCACTTTTTCAGTACCGAAAGTTTCAACCATGATGGAAGTCGGTTCAGCCACGCCGATGGCGTAAGAAACCTGGATCTCACAACGGTCAGCCAGACCCGCAGCAACGATGTTTTTCGCAACATAGCGTGCAGCATACGCAGCAGAACGGTCAACTTTAGACGGATCTTTACCGGAGAATGCACCACCACCGTGACGTGCCATGCCGCCGTAGGTATCAACGATGATTTTACGACCGGTCAGACCGCAGTCACCCATTGGCCCGCCGATAACAAAGCGTCCGGTTGGGTTGATGAAGTATTTGGTGGACGCACTCAGCCACTCTGCTGGCAGAACCGGTTTGATGATCTCTTCCATCACGGCTTCCTGCAGGGATTTCTGATCAATCTCTTCAGAATGCTGAGTGGACAGAACCACGGCATCAATGCCGGCGATTTTGCCTTCGTCGTACTGGAAGGTCACCTGGCTTTTGGCATCCGGACGCAGCCACGGCAGGGTGCCATTTTTACGTACTTCGGCCTGACGCTGCATCAGACGGTGCGCGTAGGTGACAGGTGCTGGCATCAGCACGTCGGTTTCATTGGTTGCATAGCCGAACATCAGGCCCTGGTCGCCCGCACCCTGTTCCAGTGGATCGGCACGGTCAACGCCCTGGTTGATGTCCGGAGACTGTTTGCCAATTGCGCTCAGTACGGCGCAAGAGTTGGCATCAAAGCCCATATCAGAATGTACATAACCGATCTCACGAACCGTGTTACGGGTGATCTCTTCGATATCAACCCATGCGCTGGTGGTGATTTCACCGCCAACCAGAACCATGCCGGTTTTGACATAGGTTTCACACGCTACGCGCGCTTTTGGATCCTGGGTCAGGATCGCATCCAGCACCGCATCGGAGATTTGGTCAGCAATTTTATCAGGATGTCCTTCTGATACGGACTCGGACGTAAACAGGTGTTTTGCCATGTTTTATTTCACCTAAGGAGAATTTGGTTAGCTCGAACTGCTGTGTGGAATAGCCAAAGGAGAGTATTCTACCAAGGCCGGTTGCTTTTTGACACTGGCAGTCTGAGTGTTAATCGGTATGGATGGATTAACATCTGGATGGCTATTTTAGGTCACTTCTTCGCCCTATTTCCAGTTTTTTTTGACTAACCTCTCACTGCGTTGAATTCTCTGGTGGAAATTTTTCCTGACGGCGCTGGCAACGCGCGCATTTATCTTTTGCATTTTGGCTACCTTCTCGGTATAAAACGCGGCGCGCGGCTCATATAAAAAAGCGCTCGATGAACTCATCGTGTCGCCACTTCCAGCCGGGTTAAGCAGTGAACTATTAGCTTTGGCTTGTGGTCCGTTTCAGCAGGAGCGGCCGTGGAGGTGATACGAGATAATGAACCATCGTTTTCCGCTAATTCAGCGCAGCCGTTCTGGCGCGTATTTGATTCCCGCAACCCGCAAATCTAGTCTGCAAACCTGCCGATGTTATACCCATCTCGGCGCTTCTCAGGATCCCAGGGCTGGTCACGCCTTGTGAAAACTGAACAAGGGCGCTCTTGTTAATACAAGAGTTTTCTCGTGGTTTCGCCGAACCTTGTCATACAGAGTTCGGATACGTGTTTTACAATGATATGAATAAGAAACCGGTCGCACGGTCTGAATTTCAGCATACTCTGCTGGGAGACAGGGCCGTTTATGGGTTGTTATCGCCGTGTAACGCTGCGATAGTAGTCAACTGTTTTACACTTAATACAAAGAGTTGAGGTTCGCTATGTCTGACGACATGTCTTCGGTTTCGCCTTCGTCAGCAGGCGAACAGGGTGTACTACGTTCTATGCAGGAGGTTGCGATGAACTCCCAGGAAGCCAGCAAGATGCTGCGCACTTACAATATTGCCTGGTGGGGCAATAACTACTACGACGTCAACGAACTGGGCCACATCAGTGTTTGCCCGGATCCAGACGTTCCTGAAGCGCGCGTGGATCTCGCCAGGCTGGTGAAAGCACGCGAAGCGCAGGGCCAGCGTTTACCTGCACTTTTCTGCTTCCCGCAGATCCTGCAACACCGCCTGCGTTCGATTAACGCCGCGTTCAAACGCGCACGTGAATCTTACGGTTATAAAGGTGACTATTTCCTGGTTTACCCTATCAAGGTGAACCAGCACCGCCGCGTGATTGAATCCCTGATCCACTCCGGCGAACCGCTGGGCCTGGAAGCAGGTTCGAAAGCGGAACTGATGGCCGTTCTGGCGCACGCGGGCATGACCCGGTCAGTGATCGTCTGTAACGGTTATAAAGACCGTGAATACATTCGTCTGGCGCTGATTGGCGAGAAGATGGGCCACAAGGTCTATCTGGTTATCGAGAAGATGACCGAGATTGCTATCGTGCTGGAAGAGGCCGAGCGTCTGAACGTGGTACCGCGCCTCGGTGTGCGTGCGCGTCTGGCGTCGCAGGGTTCCGGTAAATGGCAGTCCTCCGGTGGCGAAAAATCTAAATTCGGCCTCGCGGCAAACCAGGTGCTGCAACTGGTAGAAATTCTGCGTGAGCGTGGTCGTCTGGACAGCATTCAGTTGCTGCACTTCCACCTCGGTTCACAGATGGCCAATATTCGCGATATCGCTACTGGCGTGCGTGAGTCGGCCCGTTTCTACGTTGAGCTGCACAAGCTGGGTGTCAACATTCAGTGCTTCGACGTGGGCGGTGGCCTGGGCGTGGACTATGAAGGCACGCGCTCGCAGTCTGACTGCTCCGTCAACTACGGCCTGAACGAGTATGCCAATAACATCATCTGGGCGATTGGTGATGCCTGTGAAGAAAACGGCCTGCCGCACCCAACGGTGATCACTGAATCCGGTCGCGCGGTGACCGCGCACCATACCGTGCTGGTTTCTAACATCATCGGCGTTGAGCGTAGCGAAAATACCGCAGCCACACCTCCGGCAGACGATGCCCCGCGCGCGCTGCAAAGCATGTGGGAAACCTGGCAGGAGATGCACGAGCCGGGTACGCGTCGTTCTCTGCGCGAATGGCTGCATGACAGCCAGATGGATCTGCATGACATTCACGTCGGTTATTCCTCAGGTACCTTCAGCCTGCAGGAGCGCGCGTGGGCAGAGCAGCTTTATCTGAACATGTGCCATGAAGTGCAGAAGCAGCTCGACCCGAGCAACCGGGCACACCGTCCGATTATCGACGAGCTGCAGGAACGTATGGCGGATAAGATTTACGTCAACTTCTCGCTGTTCCAGTCGATGCCGGATGCCTGGGGTATCGACCAGCTGTTCCCGGTACTGCCGCTGGAAGGGTTGAACCATGCTCCGGAACGTCGTGCGGTGTTGCTGGACATCACCTGTGACTCCGACGGTGCTATCGACCACTACGTTGATGGTGACGGCATCGCAACGACCATGCCAATGCCGGAATATGACCCGGAGAACCCGCCAATGTTGGGCTTCTTTATGGTCGGCGCGTACCAGGAGATCCTCGGTAACATGCACAACCTGTTCGGGGATACCGAAGCGGTTGATGTGTTTGTCTTCCCTGACGGCAGCGTGGAAGTGGAGTTGTCCGACGAAGGGGACACCGTGGCAGACATGCTGGAATACGTGCAGCTGGATCCGAAAACTCTTCTGACCCAGTTCCGCGACCAGGTGAAAAACACCGGTCTGGACGATGCCCTGCAGCAGCAGTTCCTGGAAGAGTTTGAAGCGGGTCTGTACGGTTACACCTACCTGGAAGATGAGTAATTCCTTTTCCCTCTCCCCTCTGGGGAGAGGGTTAGGGTGAGGGGCAAAGACCGCACAATCCCCTATACTCACTTGAACCCGTATGAATTAACGGCGATAATTCGTCCCAATTAGCGATTTACGAATCAATCCCTTCCTCGTCGGGTTTAACGACGCGGAGGGGATTTTTTTTCATCTGTTTTTAATGTATCGACTTTAAAAGAGGTCAGGACATGAGCACTTTAGGTCATCAGTACGATAACTCTCTGGTATCTAACGCGTTTGGTTTTTTACGTCTCCCGATGAACTTCCAGCCATACGACAGCAATGCTGACTGGGTGATCACTGGTGTTCCGTTTGACATGGCAACCTCCGGCCGTGCCGGTGGCCGTCATGGCCCGGCAGCGATCCGCCAGGTGTCGACTAACCTGGCCTGGGAGCATAACCGCTTCCCGTGGAACTTCGACATGCGTGAACGTCTGAACGTAGTGGACTGTGGTGACCTGGTTTACGCGTTTGGTGATGCGCGTGACATGAGCGAAAAACTGCAGGCCCATGCCGAGAAACTGCTGGCAGCAGGTAAGCGTATGCTCTCTTTCGGTGGTGACCACTTTGTCACTCTGCCGCTGTTGCGCGCCCACGCCAAACACTTCGGTAAAATGGCGTTGGTACACTTTGATGCGCATACCGACACTTACGCGAACGGCTGTGAATTTGACCACGGTACGATGTTCTTTACCGCACCGAACGAAGGCCTGATCGATCCAAACCATTCAGTACAGATTGGTATCCGTACAGAATTCGACAAAGACAACGGTTTTACCGTACTGGATGCAGGCCAGGTGAACGATCGCGGCGTGGACGATATTCTGGCTCAGGTTAAGCAGATCGTCGGTGATATGCCTGTGTACCTGACCTTCGACATTGACTGCCTGGATCCGGCGTTTGCACCGGGTACCGGAACTCCTGTGATCGGCGGCCTGACGTCCGATCGCGCCATCAAACTGGTTCGTGGTCTGAAAGATCTGAACATCGTTGGTATGGATGTGGTGGAAGTGGCTCCGGCTTATGATCAGTCAGAGATCACGGCGCTGGCAGCGGCTACTCTGGGGCTGGAAATGCTTTACCTCCAGGCCGCGAAAAAAGGCGAGTAAGTTGTCAGCCGGGTAGGGCGAAGCCGCCACCCGACTTTCGTCTATAAAAAAGGAGGCAAATATGCCTCCTTTTACATTATTTGATTCCGTCAGCGGCCATGCGATCGCGAATATGTTGCGCACGCTCTTCTGAGGCTGGGTGGTCGTCAAACATGGAGCTTTGGCGTCCTGCTTCCTGCTTTGCCAGTTTCTCGAAGCTGGTGGCTAAACCTGATGGGTTAATCCCGCGTTTGCGCAACAAATCGTAAGAGTAGTCATCCGCTTCAGATTCCTGGCGTTGGGAGAACTGGGAGTTGACCAGTTTTTCACCGACGTCGCCAAGCTGAGACTGGGAAAGGCTGCCTACGATCCCACCAGCAGAGGCGGCCGCCGCGCGGATCGCGTTAGTGCCCAGCGCAACCTGCATTCCTTTCTTCACGTGGCCCAGTGCAACGTGGCCCATTTCATGGCCGATCACCGCTTCGACTTCGTTGTCGTTCATCATGTCCATCAGCCCGCTATACACACGGATGCAGCCGTTTGCCATCGCGAAGGCGTTCACATCCTTCGCCATGTAGACCTTATAGTTTACCGGCTGTCCGTTGATGTTATCGCCCAGAGCGGACGCAATCTTATTCAGACGCTGCGTGTAGGTACTATTGTCCGGGGCAATGGTGGCTTTTCCATCCATATCTTTACAGGACTGGTCGCTCAGCGCTTTAACCTGTGCGTCGCTCAGGGAATACGCCTGAAAAGCTTCTGCGCCTGAGGTCATCAGACCGTTAGAGTCCATATTCTGACAGCCGCTCAGCAGGAGCGTTGTACCCAGGGCCAGCACTATTGCACGCATTTTCATGATGTTGCTTCCGTACTCGTTAATCTGAATAAAATCTTAAAAGTATACCGCCAGCGAAGCCGGGGGCTGGCTAAGTATAAGGAATATCAACATGGCCGGGCGAGCAGATTGCGCAACATGCGAGCATGATCCAGAGATTTCTTAAGCTGCAAAAGAATGCTCCATGTACATGCCTTGCTGCTTGGGTTACATTGTTGGCACTTTTTTCCGGCGTAGCCCAAAACGCGCTGTCGTCAAGGGCATGGCCTTTAACAGTCCGATCTGGAGTTAAAATGTCCTCACGTAAAGAGCTTGCTAATGCTATTCGTGCGCTGAGCATGGACGCAGTACAGAAAGCCAAATCCGGCCACCCGGGAGCCCCTATGGGTATGGCTGATATTGCCGAAGTCTTGTGGCGTGATTTCCTGAACCACAACCCGCAGAACCCGGCATGGGCTGACCGCGACCGTTTCGTCCTGTCTAACGGCCACGGCTCTATGCTGATCTACAGCCTGTTGCACCTCACTGGCTATGATCTGCCAATTGAAGAGCTGAAAAACTTCCGTCAGCTGCACTCCAAAACTCCAGGTCACCCGGAAGTGGGTTACACCGCTGGCGTAGAAACGACCACCGGCCCACTGGGTCAGGGTATTGCTAACGCAGTGGGTATGGCGATTGCCGAGAAGACCATGGCGGCGCAGTTCAACCGTCCTGGCCACGATATTGTTGACCACTTCACTTACGCGTTCATGGGCGACGGCTGCATGATGGAAGGCATTTCTCACGAAGTGTGCTCCCTGGCAGGTACCCTGAAGCTGGGTAAACTGGTTGCGTTCTATGACGATAACGGTATCTCCATCGACGGTCATGTTGAAGGTTGGTTCACTGATGACACCGCTAAACGTTTCGAAGCCTACGGCTGGCACGTTGTGCGTGGTGTTGATGGCCACGATGCTGACTCGATTAAACGCGCAGTAGAAGAAGCACGCGCCGTGACGGACAAACCGTCCCTGCTGATGTGCAAAACCATCATCGGCTTCGGTTCTCCGAACAAAGCGGGTACGCACGATTCCCACGGTGCACCACTGGGTGACGCGGAAATTGCACTGACTCGTGAAGCACTGGGCTGGAAACACCCTGCGTTCGAAATCCCATCTGACATCTACGCGCAGTGGGATGCAAAAGAAGCAGGTCAGGTTAAAGAAGCGGCCTGGAACGAGAAGTTCGCTGCCTATGCGAAAGCCTTCCCACAGGAAGCAGCTGAATTCACCCGTCGTATGAAAGGTGATATGCCATCTGATTTCGACGCGAAAGCGAACGAATTCATCGCTAAACTGCAGGCGAACCCATCTAAAATTGCCAGCCGTAAAGCATCTCAGAACGCTATCGAAGCGTTCGGTCCACTGCTTCCAGAATTCCTGGGTGGCTCTGCGGACCTCGCACCATCCAACCTGACCCTGTGGTCTGGTTCTAAAGCGATCAACGAAGATACCGCCGGTAACTACATCCATTACGGTGTACGTGAATTCGGTATGACTGCTATCGCGAACGGTATCTCCCTGCACGGTGGTTTCCTGCCGTACACCTCTACCTTCCTGATGTTCGTCGAGTATGCACGTAACGCCGTGCGTATGGCTGCGCTGATGAAACAGCGTCAGGTGATGGTCTACACCCACGACTCTATCGGTCTGGGTGAAGATGGCCCAACTCACCAGCCGGTAGAGCAGGTCGCATCTCTGCGTGTGACCCCGAACATGAGCACATGGCGTCCATGTGACCAGGTTGAATCCGCGGTAGCGTGGAAATACGGTGTTGAGCGTCAGGACGGCCCGACCGCGCTGATCCTCTCCCGTCAGAACCTGGCACAGCAGGAGCGTACTGCAGAGCAGCTGGCGAACATCGCTCGCGGTGGTTACGTACTGAAAGATTGCGCGGGTCAGCCTGAGCTTATCTTCATTGCAACCGGTTCTGAGGTTGAGCTGGCTGTTGCGGCATGGGACAAACTGTCTGCCGAAGGCGTTAAAGCGCGCGTGGTTTCCATGCCGTCTACCGATGCATTCGACAAGCAGGATGCAGCATACCGTGAATCCGTACTGCCGAAAGCTGTCTCTGCACGCGTTGCAGTGGAAGCAGGTATTGCAGACTACTGGTTCAAATACGTAGGTCTGAACGGCGCTATCGTCGGTATGACCACCTTCGGTGAATCTGCTCCGGCAGAACTGCTGTTCGAAGAGTTCGGCTTCACCGTTGAGAACGTTGTCGCGAAAGCGAAAGAACTGCTGTAATTGCTAGTTGGGTGCGGGCTGGTGCCCTCACCCCGGCCCTCTCCCACGGGAGAGGGTGCTAACACTAAAAACGGTAACCCTGGGGTTACCGTTTTGCTTTCACCACGCCACCCGGTTTTTTTGTATCTGCTATTCCTGATCCTTGTAACGCCGCTGTAAATTATTCCATTGAAAATGTGACGCAAGTCATATAGCTGTCTTATTGCTCTGGACAGACATTCCTTTTATTCCCTGATTCGCTTATTCTAGCTGAAGCGTTTCAGTCGATTAAATGTTCGACAATTGACCAATCAGTCGCAGTTTGTGACAGGCAAGGATTCCCCTTCGGGCGTAGCTGGATTACTCTTTCAGCCACCTCAAATTCAGGGATAGCTTTGCAGGAGATCTATGACCGTACGCGTAGCGATTAATGGCTTCGGTCGCATCGGGCGTAACGTGGTTCGTGCTTTATATGAATCCGGGCGTCGTGCGGAAATGACCGTGGTGGCAATCAATGAACTGGCTGATGCTGAGGGCATGGCGCATTTGTTGAAATATGACACCAGCCACGGGCGCTTTGCCTGGGATGTTCGCCAGGAAGGGGATCAGCTGTTTGTCGGTGATGATGCCATTCGCGTGCTGCACGAGAGAAGCATTGCCGGGTTGCCGTGGCGTGAACTGGGGGTGGATGTGGTGCTTGACTGTACCGGTGTGTACGGCAGCCGCGAACACGGTGAAGCGCATCTGGCGGCAGGTGCGAAAAAAATCCTGTTCTCCCATCCCGGCAGTAACGACCTCGACGCCACCGTCGTCTTTGGCGTGAACCAGCATGAGCTGAAAGCCGAACATCGCATTGTTTCCAATGCTTCCTGCACCACCAACTGCATTATTCCGGTCATTAAACTGTTAGACGATGCGTATGGCATTGAATCCGGCACCGTGACCACGATCCACTCAGCCATGCACGATCAGCAGGTGATCGATGCCTATCATCCGGATCTACGCCGCACGCGTGCGGCGAGTCAGTCAATCATTCCGGTTGATACAAAGCTTGCTGCAGGGATCACCCGTATTTTCCCGCAGTTTAACGACCGTTTTGAAGCGATTGCTGTACGTGTACCGACTATCAACGTTACGGCAATCGACCTCAGCGTCACGGTGAAAAAACCGGTAAAAGCCTGTGAAGTCAACCTGTTGCTGCAAAAAGCGGCACAGGGTACATTTCATGGTATAGTTGACTATACGGAATTACCGTTGGTCTCAGTAGATTTTAACCACGACCCGCACAGTGCCATCGTTGATGGTACACAAACGCGCGTCAGTGGTTCACACCTTATCAAGACGCTGGTCTGGTGCGATAACGAATGGGGCTTTGCTAACCGAATGCTCGACACCACGTTAGCAATGGCCGCTCAAGGTTTCAGGTAAGACGCATCGTGCGTCTGCAAAACTTTAAGAATCAACGAGAGGATTCACCATGTCTGTAATTAAGATGACCGATCTGGATCTGGCAGGTAAACGCGTTTTCATCCGTGCCGACCTGAACGTACCGGTTAAAGATGGCAAAGTGACCAGCGACGCGCGTATTCGTGCATCTCTGCCAACCATCGAGCTGGCCCTGAAGCAGGGTGCAAAAGTGATGGTAACCTCCCACCTGGGTCGTCCAACTGAAGGCGAGTACAACGAAGAGTTCTCTCTGCTGCCAGTTGTTAATTACCTGAAAGACAAACTGTCCAACCCGGTTCGTCTGGTTAAAGATTACCTGGACGGCGTTGAAGTTGCTGCCGGTGAACTGGTTGTTCTGGAAAACGTTCGCTTTAACAAAGGCGAAAAGAAAGACGACGAAGCGCTGTCCAAAAAATATGCTGCACTGTGCGACGTATTCGTAATGGATGCATTCGGTACTGCTCACCGTGCGCAGGCATCTACCCACGGTATCGGTAAATTCGCAGACGTAGCGTGTGCTGGTCCTCTGCTGGCTGACGAACTGGAAGCGCTGGGTAAAGCACTGAAAGAACCTGCTCGTCCAATGGTTGCTATCGTTGGCGGTTCTAAAGTGTCTACCAAACTGACTGTTCTGGATTCCCTGTCCAAAATCGCTGACCAGCTGATCGTTGGCGGTGGTATTGCGAACACCTTCGTTGCTGCTCAAGGCCACAACGTGGGTAAATCTCTGTACGAAGCAGACCTGGTTGACGAAGCTAAACGTCTGCTGACGACCTGCGATATCCCGGTTCCAACTGACGTTCGCGTAGCAACTGAGTTCTCCGAAACGGCGACCGCGACCCTGAAATCTGTAAACGACATCAAAGATGAAGAGCAGATCCTGGACCTGGGCGACGTTTCTGCACAGAAACTGGCTGAAATCCTGAAAAACGCAAAAACTATCCTGTGGAACGGCCCTGTTGGCGTGTTCGAATTCCCGAACTTCCGCAAAGGTACTGAAATCGTTGCTAACGCTATCGCAGACAGCGAAGCGTTCTCTATCGCAGGTGGCGGCGACACTCTGGCAGCTATCGACCTGTTCGGTATCGCTGACAAGATTTCCTACATCTCCACTGGTGGTGGCGCGTTCCTCGAATTCGTGGAAGGCAAAGTGCTGCCAGCAGTAGCAATGCTCGAAGAGCGCGCTAAGAAGTAAGCCATTCAAGGGCAGGGAAACCTGCCCAATTTTCAGCGCGCTTTTAAGAGCTCGCACCTTTTCTAACGGCCGAAGATACAGGACTAAGCAACATGTCTAAAATTTTTGATTTCGTAAAACCTGGCGTGATCACTGGTGATGACGTACAGAAAGTGTTCCAGGTAGCTAAAGAAAACAACTTTGCTCTGCCAGCAGTTAACTGCGTGGGTACTGACTCCATTAACGCCGTACTGGAAACCGCTGCAAAAGTTAAAGCGCCGGTTATCGTACAGTTCTCTAACGGCGGCGCTGCGTTCATCGCAGGTAAAGGCGTGAAAACTGACGTTCCTCAGGGTGCTGCAATCCTGGGTGCTATCTCTGGTGCGCACCATGTACACCAGATGGCTGAACACTACGGTGTTCCTGTCATTCTGCACACTGACCACTGCGCGAAGAAACTGCTGCCGTGGATCGACGGTCTGCTGGACGCAGGTGAAAAACACTTCGCGGCTACCGGTAAGCCACTGTTCTCTTCTCACATGATCGACCTGTCTGAAGAGTCTCTGCACGAAAACATCGAAATCTGCTCCAAATACCTGGCGCGTATGTCCAAAATGGACATGACCCTGGAAATCGAACTGGGTTGCACCGGTGGTGAAGAAGACGGCGTGGACAACAGCCACATGGACGCTTCTGCACTGTACACCCAGCCAGAAGACGTTGATTACGCGTTCACCGAGCTGAGCAAAATCAGCCCACGCTTCACCATTGCAGCGTCCTTCGGTAACGTACACGGCGTTTACAAACCAGGTAACGTTGTTCTGACCCCAACCATCCTGCGTGATTCTCAGGAATATGTTTCTAAGAAACACAACCTGCCGCACAATAGCCTGAACTTCGTCTTCCACGGCGGTTCCGGTTCTTCTGCTCAGGAAATCAAAGACTCCGTAAGCTACGGCGTAGTGAAAATGAACATCGATACCGACACCCAATGGGCAACCTGGGACGGTATCCTGCAATACTACAAAACCAACGAAGCTTACCTGCAGGGTCAGCTGGGCAACCCGAAAGGCGAAGACCAGCCGAACAAGAAATACTACGATCCACGCGTATGGCTGCGTGCAGCACAGACCTCTATGGTGACGCGTCTGGAGCAGGCATTCAAAGAACTGAACGCGATCGACGTTCTGTAATTTGAGCTGCTAACAGCATCGGAGGCCCGCAAATGCGGGCCTTTTTTTTTGGCTTTTCAACAGCCTGCCCATCACCGTTTTGTGATCTGTTTGGCAATATCTGCGCTTTTTGTTTACCCTTTACGGATCTGCCTGTTTCCACGGGGGATGGATTTTTGTGTTTGGGTTTATCAAAAGGAAGAGTAAATGGAACAGTTTGATGTCGTTGACAGCATCAATAACGCCGGTACCTGGCTTGAGCGCAACCAGGAATTATTGCTGAGTTATGCCGTAAACATCGTTGCGGCTATTGCCATCATCATTATCGGGATGATCGCGGCGCGAATCATATCGAATACCGTTAACCGGGTGATGCTGGCACGTCATATCGATGCCACGGTTGCGGACTTCCTTTCTGCGCTGGTGCGCTATGGCATCGTCGCCTTTACCTTGATTGCCGCACTGGGACGTGTAGGTGTACAGACCGCATCGGTGATCGCGGTGCTCGGTGCAGCCGGTCTGGCTATTGGTCTGGCGCTGCAGGGTTCGCTCTCGAACCTGGCGGCAGGTGTGCTGCTGGTCACCTTCCGTCCGTTCCGCTCAGGTGAGTATGTTGATCTGGGGGGCATTGCCGGAACTGTACTGCAGGTGCAGATTTTCTCAACGACCTTGCGTACTGTCGATGGCCGTATTGTGGTAGTGCCGAACGGGAAAATTATCGCGGGTAACATTATCAATTTTTCCCGCGAGCCAGCGCGCCGTAATGAGCTGATTATCAGCGTGGCATACGACTCCGACATCGATCAGGTAAAATCGCTTATCGCGGGTATCATCGCTTCTGACGATCGCATTCTGAAAGATAAAGAGCAGATCGTCCGTCTGAACGAACTGGGCGCGTCATCCATTAACTTTGTGGTGCGTATCTGGAGCAAAAGCAGCGATCTGCAAAACGTTTACTGGGACGTGCTGGAACGCATCAAACGTGAGTTCGATGCTAACGGCATCAGCTTCCCGTATCCACAGATGGATGTGAACGTCAAAAAGGTGAAAGAGACCGAGTAATCCTCTTTCGCCGTAGGCCCGGTAAGCGCTAACGCCACCGGGCTTTTTTATTAGCGTGACTAATCCCCGATTAATATTATCAATTTCCTCTAATGTCACTCTCGCAGTATAGTCAGCTCCCAGGACAACTCTGTGAGAATCTCGTCATGTTATCTTATTATTTTCAAGGTCTTGCGTTAGGCGCGGCCATGATCCTGCCCCTCGGCCCGCAGAATGCGTTTGTGATGAACCAGGGTATTCGCCGCCAGTATCACCTGATGATTGCGCTACTGTGCGCGGTCAGTGATTTGCTTCTGATTTGCGCCGGGATATTTGGCGGCAGTGCTTTACTGATGCAGTCTCCGTGGCTACTGACGCTGGTCACCTGGGGT
Source organism: Enterobacter cloacae complex sp. 2024EL-00214 (assembly GCF_043945575.1). Taxonomy (NCBI): domain Bacteria; kingdom Pseudomonadati; phylum Pseudomonadota; class Gammaproteobacteria; order Enterobacterales; family Enterobacteriaceae; genus Enterobacter; species Enterobacter cloacae complex sp. 2024EL-00214. Next base: position 43,435 of record NZ_JBIMRC010000024.1, read on the forward strand.
GGGGTGGCATTCCTGTTGTGGTACGGCTTTGGCGCATTGAAAACGGCACTGAGCAGCAATCTTGAACTGGCAAGTGCGGAAGTGATGAAGCAGGGGCGCTGGAAGATTATCGTCACCATGCTGGCGGTTACCTGGCTTAATCCGCATGTTTATCTCGATACTTTTGTGGTGCTGGGTAGCCTGGGTGGACAACTGGATGTTGAACCGAAGCGCTGGTTCGCGCTGGGTACGGTTAGCGCGTCATTCCTTTGGTTCTTTGGTCTTGCCATGCTGGCGGCGTGGCTGGCACCGCGTTTGCGCACCGCCAAAGCACAACGCATCATCAATACGCTGGTGGGAATAGTGATGTGGTTTATCGCTTTTCAACTGGCGAAAGAGGGCGTTCATCACGTTCAGGGATTACTCAACTAAGTGTTGTCTTATGGACAACTGAGCAAGACCCGCTAAGCTTGCTGGCATGTGCTCTGTTTATGGGGCACTCTTCGCAACATGGAGGAATGACAGTGAAGTTTAAAGTGATGGCCCTGGCGGCATTAGTGAGTTTAGGTGCGGTGTCGGTACAGGCGAATGAGTTGCCTGCCGGTCCGCACATTGTCACTTCAGGCACGGCGAGCGTGGATGCGGTACCGGATGTCGCGACCCTGGCAATTGAAGTGAATGTGTCTGCAAAAGATGCTGCTTCAGCCAAGAAGCAGGCTGACGATCGTGTTGCGCAATATCTCTCTTTCCTGGAACAGAATGGTGTCGTTAAAAAAGATATCAATTCTGCCAACCTGCGTACCCAGCCGGATTATGACTACCAGAACGGCAAAAGTATCCTGAAAGGTTACCGTGCCGTGCGTACCGTCGAAGTGACTGTGCGCCAGCTTGATAAGCTGAATTCGCTGCTGGATGGCGCGCTGAAAGCGGGACTGAACGAAATTCGTTCCGTTTCACTGGGCGTTGCGCAACCGGAGAAATACAAAGACGAAGCACGTAAAGCGGCGATTAATGATGCAGTCCATCAGGCGCAGCAACTGGCTTCCGGCTTTAACAGTAAGCTTGGCCCGGTGTATAGCGTGCGCTATCACGTCTCCAATTATCAGCCAGGCCCGATGGTTCGTATGATGAAGGCCGATGCTGCGCCAGTTTCCGCTCAGGAAACCTATGAGCAGCCGACGATCCAGTTTGACGATCAGGTTGATGTCGTGTTCCAGCTGGAGCCTGCTGCAGCAGAGCAGAAACCCGCTCAGTAACCTGTAGGCCGGGTAAGGCGTTGCCTTCACCCGGCTTATTTTTTAATCCTGTCTCAACACCTTATGCCCGTAAGCCAGCAGTGCGTCGGTGACGTTGCGCATCATACGGCTTTCCGGTGCAAAACGGTGCCAGTAGAGCATCCGGCGCTGATATAATCCCGGCGTCAGGTCAATCAGCTCACCGCTTTTCAACTCTTTTTCAATCTGCAGATGCGGGATCATGCAGCAGGTGGTTCCCTGACGGGCAAGCTGCACAAAGGCTTCGGATGAGTTCACGATATGACACGGTACGCTGCCTGGCGGCAGGTCGAAGTTTTGCTGCAGGAAAGCCTGATGCATATCATCCAGATGGTCGAATGCGACGGCTGGGGCCTTAAGCAGCGCGGCGCGGGTAACGCCATTCGGGAAATAACGCTCAGCAAAGGCTTTTGAACCGACAAACAGATAATCCAGCGCGCCCAGCTGATCCACCAGGCAACTTGGCAGTGCCTGAGGCTGGATACTCACCGCCCCGACTACTTCACCACGACGCAGGCGCTCCTGGGTACGCGTTTCATCTTCAACCTGCAGATTCAGGCGGATAGGGGAGTCGGCAAGCACCGGCGCAAGCGCGGGTAGCAGCCAGGTTGCCAGACTGTCGGCGTTCACCGCCAGCGACAGCAACAGCGGCGTGGAACCTGTCTGTTCATCACCCAGCCACTCGTCTTCCAGCAGTTCAACCTGACGCAGCAGGGCAAGCAGTTTTTGTCCTTGCTCTGTGGGACGTGGTGGCACGGTACGCACCAGCAGTGGTTGCCCGAACATGTTTTCAAGCTGCTTGATACGCTGTGACACGGCGGACTGAGTAATGCACAACTTCTGCGCTGCGCGCTCAAAACCGCGTTCACGAATAACAGCATCAAGTGCCTGTAGTGTTCTGTAGTCCGGACGTTTCATTGCTATAGCTGGCTCCTGAATTTTGCTTATTCTGCACTATGACACAATTTTCCTTTTGTGGCAGACGAATTCCACCTGACGTGTTCTATAATGCGCCCTAAGTTTTCATACCACAGGCAAACGATCATGACGCAGGATGAACTGAAAAAAGCAGTAGGATGGGCCGCTCTCCAGTACGTGCAACCCGGTACCATTGTCGGTGTTGGCACCGGATCGACGGCGGCACACTTTATCGATGCGCTGGGCACGATGAAGGGGCAAATCGAGGGCGCGGTTTCCAGCTCTGATGCGTCCACGGAAAAGCTGAAAAGCCTCGGCATTACCGTTTTCGACCTGAACGAAGTGGACCGTCTGGGGATTTACGTTGATGGTGCGGATGAAATCAACGGCCATATGCAGATGATCAAGGGCGGTGGCGCAGCGCTGACGCGTGAAAAGATCATCGCCTCCGTTGCAGACAAATTTATCTGTATTGCCGATGCGTCCAAGCAGGTGGATATTCTGGGTAACTTCCCGCTGCCGGTCGAAGTGATCCCAATGGCACGTAGTGCCGTCGCACGTGAACTGGTGAAACTGGGTGGTCGTCCGGAATACCGCCAGGGTGTTGTGACCGACAATGGTAACGTGATCCTCGACGTTCACGGTCTGGAAATTCTGGACGCTATCGCGCTGGAAAATGCCATCAACGGCATTCCGGGCGTAGTGACCGTAGGGCTATTTGCCAACCGTGGCGCGGATGTGGCGCTGATCGGCACGGCTGACGGCGTGAAAACCATCGTAAAATGATCTGACGGGGGGAGACTCCCCCCGCTAAAAAATTTTTGAAAAGCTAAATTCGGTGACTTGTGTCACATTTTTGTGCCTCTTTTGCCGATCCTGCCGTATTCGTAAAATTCCGTAGCATTTTCCTCTGTCATTTTGCTCTGTATGACTTTTCTTCAGGGAGCCGACGCAAACGTTCATATTGCTGCAATAGTTTTTTTTGATATGTTGACTACAGCGGATTTAAATCCAGCACAACATCAGTTCAGACAAAAACAGGGTCGGGTAAATGGCAAAGGTATCACTGGAGAAAGACAAGATTAAATTCCTGCTTGTAGAAGGCGTGCATCAGAAAGCACTCGATAACCTTCGTGCGGCAGGTTACACCAACATCGAATTTCACAAAGGCGCGCTGGACACAGAAGAGCTGAAAGCGTCCATCCGTGATGCCCACTTCATTGGCCTGCGATCCCGTACTCACCTGACTGAAGATGTTATTGCTGCGGCGGAAAAGTTGGTTGCTATTGGCTGTTTCTGCATCGGCACCAACCAGGTAGACCTGAGTGCAGCGGCAAAACGCGGTATTCCTGTCTTTAACGCCCCGTTCTCCAACACCCGTTCCGTGGCGGAGTTAGTGATTGGCGAACTGCTGCTGCTGCTGCGCGGTATTCCCGAGGCGAACGCCAAAGCGCACCGCGGTGTGTGGAACAAACTGGCTTCAGGTTCCTTTGAAGCGCGTGGCAAAAAACTGGGTATCATCGGTTACGGCCACATTGGTACACAGCTGGGTATTCTGGCTGAATCGCTGGGTATGCATGTTTTCTTCTACGACATTGAAAGCAAGCTACCGCTGGGTAACGCGACTCAGGTTCAACATTTGTCCGACCTGCTGAACATGAGTGACGTTGTCAGCCTGCACGTTCCGGAAAATGCGTCCACCAAAAACATGATGGGAGCGGGAGAGCTGGCGCTGATGAAGCCGGGTTCACTGCTGATCAACGCGGCACGCGGTACGGTTGTTGACATCCCGGCGCTGTGTGATGCGCTGAAGCGTAAACATCTGGCAGGTGCGGCCATTGACGTATTCCCGACTGAGCCGGCAACCAACAGCGATCCGTTTAACTCTCCGCTGTGCGAGTTTGACAACGTGATCCTGACGCCACACATCGGTGGTTCAACGCAGGAAGCGCAGGAGAACATCGGTCTGGAAGTTGCGGGTAAACTGAGCAAATATTCCGACAACGGTTCTACACTTTCTGCGGTGAACTTCCCGGAAGTGTCTCTGCCGCTGCACGGTGGTCGTCGTCTGTTGCATATTCACGAAAACCGCCCGGGCGTGCTGACCGCCATCAACAAAATCTTTGCTGAGCAGGGCGTGAACATTGCCGCGCAGTACCTGCAAACGAACTCTCAGATGGGGTACGTGGTTATTGATATTGAAGCGGATGACGACGTTGCCGAGAAAGCGCTGCTGAGTATGAAGGCGCTTCCGGGGACGATTCGCGCGCGTCTGCTTTATTGAGATGATTGCCGCCTGATGCCCTCTCCCCTGTCGGTGAGGGGGCAAGCACTACAAACGGTAACGGCTGTTACCGTTTTTGCTTTTATCTCCACTCCCACAGTTTCGATGGCGTCACCACCGCAGGCAGTGGAATATCCCATTTCTCCACCGGCAGCGCTTCTACGCCCTGACAGTCATGCGCGTATCCTACCGGTTGTAGCCTGTGCTGCCGCCAGTTTTGCAGCGTTCTGTCGTAAAAACCGCCCCCCATTCCTAAGCGCTGACCTTGCTGGTCAAACGCCACGAGCGGCGTGATCAACACATCCAGCGCGGCAAGCGGCAGTACGTCCCGGACGTCGAGTTTGGGTTCGGTGATTTTCAGTCGATTCACCACCAGCTCGCTGTGCGGATGGTAGTGCAGAAACAACAGGTTTCCTTCGCTAAACGGATGTAACACTGGCAGGTAAACTTTCTTCCCGGCGCGCCAGAGCTGTTCGATGAGCGGCTGAGTATCCAGCTCGCCATCAAACGAGAGAAACAGGGCGACCGTGTGCGCCATCACTACAGGCGGATACGCCATCATTCGGGCGGCGGCATGCTGCGCAAAATGCACTTGCTGTTCGGGGGTTAACGCGCGACGACGTTTACGGATTAACTGACGGATGTCCTGGCGTGAGGCAGAAACTTCAGAAAGTAGAGTCATGGTAGTTGGTAGAAGAAGAAAGAGGGAATCTCCGAGATGCCGCCGCAGGCTGTAACCCTTGAACCCTTGGTTCAAGGTGAATGTGTCGTCATAGTTTTAAGGCTTCTCGGACGAACCGAGCATGCTCACCAACCACGGAGCGCCACATTCTTGTGGTATGAAATATCGGCTCAGGGGACTGGCCCGCTTGCGAACATCTCAGAGAAATTTTGTCTTCACAGTTACTCTACCATAGTCAACTGCAAAGTGTTATTCAAACTTGGGTCCCGGTCTTTCGGGATTGCGACCTTGATCAAGCAATGCCTGTTCAATGGTCTGCTGAAGCATCTTAATGCGCTGCTCCATGCTTGCCGCGTAGTCGCGGGTTTTCGCCTTTTCCTGAGTCAGCTCATAGCTGATGTTCAACGCGGCAATAAAGACCAGCTGCTCAGTATTTGTGACTCTAGTGCGTTCTTTAAGATCTTGCAACCGCTGATTCAAATCGTCCGCAGCCTGATTCAAAGCATCCCTTTGTTCAGGTGGACAATTCACTCGCAGTGAACGGCCAAAAATCTGGAGATCGACGGGTTGTGCAGACATGCCACCTTCCTGCTGATTGACTGCGCTGCCTTCGCTTACTGCCCCGGGGGCTGCGAAGGGGCGACACTATAGCTACCCTGATGTGAAGATACAAGCCCTTTTCTGGTATCACCAGGGTCCAAAGTGGTAGCATATCATGAATATTCCTCCCTTTGATGACGAATGCGTATGTCTATACAGAACGAAATGCCTGGTTACAACGATTTAAACCAGTTACTGAACCAGCAGGGAGTGGGTTTAACCCCTGCCGAAATGCACGGTCTGATCAGTGGCATGCTGTGCGGCGGAAACAGCGACAGCTCCTGGCAGCCGCTGATCCACGACCTGACGAACGAGGGGCTGGCGTTTGGTCACGAACTGGCGGAAGCGCTGCGTAAAATGCACGCGGCAATCAGCGATTCGCTGGAAGATGATGGCTTCCTTTTTCAGCTTTATCTGCCTGAAGGGGACGACGTCAGCGTGTTCGATCGCGCCGATGCGCTCGCAGGTTGGGTAAACCACTACCTGCTGGGGCTGGGCGTGACTCAGCCTAAGCTCGATAAAGTGACCGGCGAAGCGGGTGAAGCAATCGACGATCTGCGTAACATTGCGCAGCTCGGCTACGACGAAGATGAAGATCAGGAAGAGCTGGAAATGTCCCTCGAAGAGATCATCGAGTACGTCCGCGTTGCCGCACTGCTGTGCCACGACAACTTTACGCGCTCGCAGCCAACCGCGCCGGAAGTACGCAAGCCAACCTTACATTAAGAAAAACAACGCACAGGAGGGTGTCATGGTTATCTCGAATCAAGAGTATTCTCGCCGTCGTCAGGCGCTGCTGGCCAAAATGCAGCCGGGAAGCGCCGCGCTGATTTTTGCCGCCCCTGAGGTGACGCGCAGTGCCGACAGTGAATACCCCTATCGTCAGAGCAGCGATTTCTGGTATTTCACCGGGTTTAACGAGCCGGAAGCGGTACTGGTACTGATCAAGAGCAATGACACCCACAACCACAGCGTGATTTTCAACCGCGTACGCGATCTGGCTGCCGAAATCTGGTTTGGCCGCCGTCTGGGGCAAGAGGCCGCACCGGCGAAACTGGGTGTTGACCGTGCGCTGGCGTTTAGCGAAATCAATCAGCAGCTCTATCAACTGCTCAACGGCCTTGATGTGCTTTATCACGCGCAGGGCGAATATGCGTATGCTGATGAGATTGTCTTTACCGCGCTGGATAAGCTGCGTAAAGGCTCGCGTCAGAACCTGTCTGCCCCCGCTACGCTGACGGACTGGCGTCCGGTGGTACACGAAATGCGTCTGTTCAAGTCCGAAGAAGAACTTAACACGATGCGTCGCGCGGGTGAAATCAGCGCACTGGCGCATACCCGTGCGATGGAAAAATGCCGTCCCGGTATCTTCGAATATCAACTTGAAGGCGAAATTCAGCATGAATTTAATCGCCACGGCGCGCGTTTTCCTTCCTATAACACCATTGTGGGCGGTGGGGAAAATGGCTGTATCCTGCATTACACCGAAAACGAAAGTGAACTGCGCGATGGCGATCTGGTACTGATTGACGCGGGTTGTGAATATCAGGGCTACGCGGGTGACATTACCCGTACGTTCCCGGTGAACGGTAAATTCTCCCCGGCTCAGCGCGCGGTCTATGACATTGTGCTCGAATCCCTGGAAACGGCGCTGACCCTGTATCGTCCGGGGATCTCCATTCAGGAAGTCACCGGTGAAGTCGTGCGCATCATGATTACCGGTCTGGTTAAACTTGGCATTCTGAAAGGCGATGTGGATACCCTGATTACGGAGAATGCCCATCGCCCGTACTTTATGCACGGCCTGAGCCACTGGCTGGGGCTGGATGTGCATGATGTGGGGGCTTATGGCCCTGAACGCTCACGTGTGCTGGAGCCGGGTATGGTTCTGACCGTCGAACCGGGGCTGTACATCGCACCGGATGCTGACGTGCCAGAAGCATACCGCGGGATTGGCATTCGTATTGAAGACGACATCGTCATCACTGAAACCGGTAACGAAAACCTGACCGCGGGCGTCGTGAAAAAAGCTGACGACATTGAGGCGCTGATGGCAGCGGCACGCGTATGAGCGTGATCATCGTTGGCGGTGGTATGACCGGGGCCACTCTGGCGCTGGCAATCTCGCATCTGACACAAGGGCAACTTCCGGTGCATCTGGTGGAGGCCGTTGCAGCACAGGCATCAGATCACCCCGGTTTTGATGCCCGCGCCATTGCGCTGGCGCAGGGAACATGTCAGCAGCTCTCGCGTATTGGCATCTGGCAGGCGATTGCAGACTGTGCGACGGCGATTAACACTGTTCATGTTAGCGATCGCGGCCATGCTGGTTTTGTGACCCTGGACGCGCATGATTACCGTATTGATGCCCTGGGTCATGTAGTTGAATTGCACGATGTTGGGTTACGTCTGTTCCGGTTGTTACAGGATGCCCCGGGCGTGACGTTGCACTGTCCGGCGCGTGTTGCCAGCTTTAGTCGCAGTGAAGATGCGGTTCGCGTCACGCTGGAAAATGGCACAACTCTTGACGGCCAGCTTCTGGTCGCGGCGGATGGTTCGCGCTCTGCACTGGGTACTCAGTGTGGCGTGGAGTGGCGGCAACAGTCTTATGGTCAGGTGGCGGTCATTGCGAATGTCTCAACGGCAGGCCCACACAATGGCCGGGCATTTGAGCGGTTTACGCAGTATGGCCCGCTGGCGATGTTACCGATGTCGAACGGGCGTTGCTCGCTGGTGTGGTGCCATCCACAGGAGAAGGCGGACGACGTGCTCTCCTGGTCCGACGAACGTTTTTGTACCGAGCTGCAAAAAGCCTTCGGCTGGCGGCTGGGGCGAATTACCCATGCGGGAAAACGGACGGTTTACCCGCTGTCACTGACGACGGCATCTCAGTCCATCTCTCATCGCGTGGCGCTGGTGGGCAACGCCGCGCAGACGCTACACCCCATTGCGGGGCAGGGGTTTAATCTTGGGCTGCGCGATGTCATGAGCCTGGCGGAAACGCTTTCTCAGGCGTGGGACGAGCAAAAAGATTGTGGTGCGTATTCGGTGCTAAGCCATTACCAGAAACGACGCCAGGCTGATAAAGAGGCGACTATCGGTGTCACCGATGGTCTGGTGCATCTGTTTGCCAATCGCTGGGCTCCGTTGGTTGCGGGTCGCAACCTTGGGCTGATGGCGATGGAATTATTCATTCCGGCACGTGACGTGCTGGCGCAGCGGACTCTTGGTTGGGTCGCGCGTTAAGGAGTTATCACCGTGCAAAATGTTGATGTCGCCATTGTTGGCGGCGGAATGGTAGGACTGGCGCTGGCCTGTGGGTTACAGGGAAGCGGCCTGCGTGTGGCCGTGCTGGAACAAAAGCAGCCGCAGCCCGTAGCACCTGATGCGCCGCCGGAACTCCGCGTGTCGGCAATCAATGCTGCCAGCGAAAAGCTCCTGACGCGCATTGGCGTCTGGTCAGGTATCGTCGCGCAGCGTGCCAGCTGCTATCACGGTATGGAAGTGTGGGACAAAGACAGTTTTGGTCATATTGCGTTTGATGACGAAAGCATGGGCTATAGCCATCTGGGCCATATCATCGAAAATGCCGTGATCCACCATGCATTGTGGCAAAAAGCACAGTCCTGCAGCGATGTTACGCTGATGGCACCCGCGCAAATCCAGCAGGTGGCGTGGGGTGAAAACGAGGCGTTTATCACCCTGCAAAGTGGCGACATGTTGACCGCGCGTCTGGTGGTGGGTGCTGATGGCGCTAACTCCTGGCTGCGTAACAAGGCAGACATTCCGCTGACTTTCTGGGATTACCGCCACCATGCGCTGGTGGCGACGATCCGCACTGAAGAACCGCACGGCGGTGTCGCACGTCAGATTTTCCACAACGACGGTATTCTGGCGTTCCTGCCGTTGAGCGATCCGCATCTGTGCTCCATTGTCTGGTCTTTAGTGCCTGAAAAAGCGCAGCTCATGCAGGAAGCCACACCGGAGGTATTTAACCAGGCGCTGTGCATGGCGTTTGATAATCGTCTGGGTCTGTGTTCGCTTGAGAGCGAGCGCCAGGTATTTCCGCTAACCGGTCGTTACGCGCGTCAGTTCGCGGCGCACCGTCTGGCGCTGGTGGGGGATGCGGCGCATACCATTCATCCGCTGGCCGGACAGGGTGTTAATCTCGGCTTTATGGATGCGGCTGAACTGGTTGAAGAGCTGCGTCGTCTGCATCGTGAAGGCAAAGACATTGGTCAGCATCTCTATCTGCGTCGCTACGAGCGTAGCCGTAAGCACAGTGCGGCGATGATGCTGGCGGGCATGCAGGGTTTCCGCGAGCTGTTTGCCGGGGCTAACCCGGCGAAAAAACTGCTGCGCGATATCGGTCTGAAACTCGCCGACACCCTCCCTGGCGTCAAACCTCAACTCCTTCGTCAGGCGATGGGTCTTAACGATCTTCCTGACTGGTTACGTTAAACGCTAATATTGACCCCCATCACACTTTATTTTCCCGGCCTCTGTGCCGGGGAAATTCGCTCGTTTGAAATATTCTAATTTTACGTCATTTTTCGCATTAGATTATCTAATCTGGCTATTTTTCTGATACGGAAATTTTGTCCGTTTTTCCGCATGAAATATCACCATGTGCTAAATCCTGTTAGGGCAATGTTAATTTTATGCGTGTTTAATCGCATTTTCACAGTGAATAACTCTGTAGGCTTTTCAGCGTTTTTTGGTCATAAGCTAATGTGATGACCTGTTTTACCTTATGGTTAATCGCCGGTTTCGGTGGTAAGTTCAGGTAAAAGAGAACGTTTGCGTCGATGCTCACAAGCGAGGTCGACGCCGGGTTTCGCGGCAGTTTTTATGCGTGCGAAATGCAAGATAGCCCTGCTTATTCAACGAGGAAAAGATGGCTCAACAGACTCCTTTGTACGAACAACACGTGTTATGCGGCGCACGCATGGTGGACTTCCACGGCTGGATGATGCCGCTGCACTACGGCTCACAAATTGATGAGCACCACGCGGTGCGCACCGATGCCGGTATGTTCGACGTGTCCCACATGACCATTGTCGATCTGCGCGGTAGCCGCACCCGGGAGTTTCTGCGTTATCTGCTGGCAAACGACGTCGCAAAGCTGAAAGTGCCAGGTAAAGCGCTCTACACCGGCATGCTAAATGCCTCCGCTGGCGTGATTGATGACCTTATCGTCTATTACTTCACTGAAGATTTCTTCCGCCTCGTTGTAAACTCCGCCACCCGCGAAAAAGACCTCTCCTGGATTTCCCAACACGCCGAACCGTTCTCTGTCGATATCACTGTCCGTGACGATCTGTCGTTGATCGCCGTACAGGGGCCGAACGCGCAGGCGAAAGCGGCCTCTCTGTTCAGCGATGAACAGCGTAAAGCCACTGCCGGGATGAAGCCGTTCTTTGGCGTACAGGCAGGCGATCTGTTTATCGCGACCACGGGTTATACCGGTGAAGCGGGATATGAAATTGCCATGCCGAATGAGAAGGCGGCTGATTTCTGGCGTGCGCTGGTGGAAGCGGGCGTTAAGCCAGCCGGTCTGGGCGCACGCGATACGCTGCGTCTGGAAGCAGGCATGAACCTCTACGGTCAGGAGATGGATGAAAGCGTTTCTCCGCTGGCGGCCAACATGGGCTGGACCATCGCGTGGGAACCTGTTGACCGTAAATTTATTGGTCGTGAAGCGCTGGAAATGCAGCGTGAAAAAGGTACGGAACAGCTGGTTGGCCTGGTGATGACCGAGAAAGGCGTGCTGCGCGGTGAGCTGCCGGTGCGTTTTACGGATACCGACGGTAACCACCTCGAAGGCGTGATCACCAGCGGTACCTTCTCCCCGACGCTGGGTTACAGTATTGCACTGGCACGTGTTCCGGCAGGTATTGGCGAAACGGCAGTGGTGCAAATCCGCAATCGTGAAATGCCGGTCAACGTGACCAAACCTATTTTTGTTCGCGCCGGTAAGCCGGTCGCCTAATCATTTTTATCAGGAGAACTTCAATGAGCAATGTGCCAGCAGAACTGAAATACAGCAAAGAACACGAGTGGCTGCGCAAAGAGGCGGACGGCACTTACACCGTAGGGATCACCGAGCATGCGCAAGAGCTGCTCGGCGACATGGTGTTTGTTGACCTGCCTGAAGTGGGCACAACCGTAAGCGCCGGTGATGACTGTGCTGTGGCGGAGTCCGTAAAAGCGGCCTCTGACATCTATGCCCCGATTAGCGGTGAAGTTGTTGCCGTGAATGACGCGCTGAGCGACTCTCCGGAGCTGGTGAACAGCGAGCCATATGAAGGTGGCTGGATCTTCAAGATCAAAGCCAGCGACGAATCGCAGGTTGCCGCATTACTGGATGCAACCGCGTACGAAGCCCTGTTAGAAGACGAGTAAGCCATTATCCCTCTCCCCTTTGGGGAGAGGGTAGGGTGAGGGGAACAGACGACACCCTCACCCCAGCCCTCTCCCTAAGGGAGAGGGAGAAAACACATTCACTGCACGTTTCAGGAACCATCGCTCATGACACAGACTTTAAGCCAGCTTGAAAACCGTGGCGCTTTCATTGAACGTCACATTGGGCCGGATGCTCAGCAACAGCAGGAGATGCTGAATACAGTTGGCGCGGATTCACTCAATGCACTGATTGGCCAGATCGTGCCAAAAGACATCCAGCTTGCAACGCCACCTCAGGTTGGTGACGCGACCACTGAATTCGCCGCACTCGCGGAGCTGAAGGCGATTGCCAGCCTCAACAAGCGCTATAAGTCTTACATTGGCATGGGTTACACCAACGTGCAGTTACCGCCGGTGATCCTGCGCAATATGCTGGAAAACCCAGGCTGGTACACCGCGTATACCCCATATCAGCCGGAAGTATCTCAGGGCCGTCTGGAAGCGCTGCTGAACTTCCAGCAGGTGACGCTGGATCTGACCAGCATGGACATTGCTTCCGCCTCCCTGTTAGATGAAGCGACTGCTGCTGCCGAAGCGATGGCAATGGCGAAGCGCGTGAGCAAGCTGAAAAATGCTAACCGTTTCTTCGTGGCGGCAGATGTACACCCGCAGACGCTGGATGTGGTTCGCACCCGTGCAGAAACCTTCGGTTTTGAGGTGATTGTTGATGATGCCGATAAAGTGCTGGATCACCAGGATGTCTTTGGTGTGCTGCTGCAGCAGGTGGGCACTACCGGTGAAGTACACGACTACAGCGCACTGATTACCGAACTTAAATCCCGCAAAGTGGTTGTGAGCGTAGCCGCTGATTTTATGGCGCTGGTACTGTTGACCGCACCAGGTAAACAGGGTGCGGATATCGTCTTCGGCTCTGCACAACGCTTCGGCGTGCCAATGGGTTACGGCGGCCCACACGCTGCGTTTTTCGCTGCAAAAGATGAATTCAAACGCTCTATGCCAGGCCGTATTATCGGTGTCTCAAAAGATGCCGCCGGTAACACCGCGCTGCGCATGGCGATGCAGACTCGTGAGCAGCATATCCGCCGCGAGAAAGCGAACTCCAACATCTGTACCTCACAGGTACTGCTGGCGAACATCGCCAGCCTGTATGCCGTATTCCACGGCCCGGTCGGCCTGAAACGCATTGCCAGCCGCATTCACCGCCTGACCGATATTCTGGCCTGCGGTCTGCAACAGAAAGGTCTTAAGCTGCGTCACGCGCACTACTTCGATACCCTGTGTGTGGAAGTGGCTGATAAAGCGGCTGTTCTGGCTCGCGCCGATGCGGCAGAAATCAACCTGCGTAGCGATATCCACAATGCAGTGGGCATTACGCTGGATGAAAGCACCACCCGTGAAGACATCCTGCACCTGTTTAACGTGTTGCTGGGCGATGCACATGGCCTGGGCATTGATACGCTCGACAAAGAAGTCGCGCTCGACAGCCGCTCCATTCAGGCAAGCATGCTGCGTGACGACGCGATTCTGACGCACCCGGTCTTCAACCGCTATCACAGCGAAACCGAGATGATGCGTTATATGCACTCTCTGGAACGTAAAGATTTGGCGCTGAACCAGGCGATGATCCCGCTTGGCTCCTGCACCATGAAGCTGAACGCCGCGGCAGAGATGATCCCAATCACTTGGCCTGAGTTTTCTGAACTGCACCCGTTCTGCCCGGCTGAGCAGGCGGAAGGTTATCACCTGATGATTAACCAGCTCTCCGACTGGCTGGTGAAACTGACCGGCTATGACGCGCTCTGCATGCAGCCAAACTCCGGCGCGCAGGGTGAATACGCGGGCCTGCTGGCGATCCGCCATTATCACGAAAGCCGCAATGAAGGGCATCGTGATATCTGCCTGATCCCAAGCTCCGCGCACGGCACCAACCCGGCCTCTGCACAGATGGCGGGGATGGAAGTGGTGGTGGTTGCCTGCGATAAGAACGGAAACATCGATCTGGCCGATCTGCGTGCCAAAGCCGAACAGGCGGGCGATAAGCTCTCCTGCATCATGGTGACCTACCCGTCCACCCACGGTGTGTACGAAGAGACGATCCGTGAAGTGTGTGAAGTGGTGCATCAGTTTGGCGGCCAGGTGTATCTTGATGGCGCAAACATGAATGCTCAGGTGGGGATCACCTCTCCGGGCTTTATTGGCGCGGACGTTTCGCACCTGAACCTGCACAAAACCTTCTGCATTCCGCACGGCGGTGGCGGCCCGGGTATGGGGCCAATCGGCGTGAAAGCACACCTGGCACCGTTTGTTCCGGGTCACAGCGTGGTGCAGATTGAAGGGATGCTGACCCGTCAGGGTGCGGTTTCTGCGGCACCGTTTGGTAGTGCTTCTATCCTGCCAATCAGCTGGATGTATATCCGCATGATGGGTGCGGAAGGGCTGAAGCAGGCAAGCCAGGTGGCGATCCTGAACGCCAACTACATTGCTACCCGCCTGAAGTCTGCCTTCCCGGTGCTCTATACTGGCCGCGATGGTCGCGTGGCGCACGAGTGCATCCTCGATATTCGTCCGCTGAAAGAGCAAACTGGTATCAGTGAACTGGATATTGCCAAGCGCCTGATCGACTACGGTTTCCACGCGCCAACCATGTCATTCCCGGTCGCGGGTACGTTGATGGTGGAGCCAACGGAATCTGAGAGTAAAGCCGAGCTGGACCGCTTTATCGACGCGATGCTGGCCATTCGTATGGAGATCGATCGCGTGCAGGACGGCGAGTGGACGCTGGAAGATAACCCACTGGTCAATGCGCCACACACGCAGAACGAGCTGGTGGCAGAGTGGACTCACGGTTACTCCCGTGAACTGGCTGTCTTCCCGGCCGGTGTGGCAAACAAATACTGGCCGACGGTGAAGCGTCTTGATGACGTTTACGGTGACCGTAACCTGTTCTGCTCCTGTGTACCGATGAGCGAATACCAGTAAATATTCCGCTGTAGTAATGTAGGCCGGGTAGGCGTTAGCGCCACCCGGCTTTTTTATTGGGAGAATACGATGGCAATTGCTCTTGTGACGGGTGCCAGCCGCGGTATTGGTAAAGCTACCGCACTGCAACTGGCCCGGGAAGGTTACACTGTGGCGGTGAACTATCACCACAACATTAAGGCGGCAACGGACGTGATTAATCAGATCGTTGACGCAGGTGGTAAAGCGTTTGCCGTGCGCGCGGATATCAGCGATGAAGCGCAGGTACTGGCGATGTTCGACAGCATTGACCGCGAAGGTGAGCCACTCACCGCGCTGGTGAATAACGCCGGGATTTTGTTCGAACAATCCACCATTGAAAGCCTGTCAGCCGAGCGGATCAATCGTGTGTTGTCCACCAACGTGACGGGGTATTTCCTCTGCTGTCGTGAAGCGGTTAAACGGATGTCGTTTAAACACGGGGGTAAGGGTGGGGCGATTGTGAATGTTTCATCTGCAGCGGCACGCCTTGGCTCACCTGGTGAATACGTTGATTACGCGGCATCGAAAGGGGCTGTGGATACGTTGACCACCGGACTTTCTCTGGAAGTCGCGGCACAGGGTATTCGGGTAAATGGCGTGCGTCCTGGCTTTATCTATACCGATATGCATGCGTCTGGTGGTGAACCGGGTCGTGTCGATAGGGTTAAATCAATATTGCCGATGCAGCGCGGTGGCCAGCCGGAAGAGGTGGCCCAGGCGATTGCCTGGCTACTGAGTGAGAAAGCCTCATATGTGACGGGGAGTTTTCTTGAGTTAGCGGGCGGGAAGTAAACGCCCGGTAAGCACAGCGCCACCGGGCAAAAAATCACAGCGTCTCGCCGTTGCTGGCAATCACACCTTTATACCACTCGAAGCTCTTCTTACGGGAACGGGACATGTCACCGGTGCCGTCGTCGTGTTTGTTCACGTAGATAAAACCGTAGCGCTTGCTGTACTGGCCGGTAGTGAAAGAGACGCAGTCGATACAGCCCCACGGTGTGTAACCCATCAGATCCACGCCGTCATAGGTGACTGCTTTCATCATCTCTTCCACGTGGGCGCGCAGGTAGTCGATGCGGTAGTCATCATTGATACTGCCGTCGGCTTCCACTTTATCGTAAGCGCCAAAACCGTTTTCCACGATGAACAGCGGCTTCTGATAACGTTCGTATAGCTCACACAGAGAATAACGCAGACCCACCGGGTCAATCTGCCAGCCCCAGTCGGATGCTTTCACGTGTGGGTTTGGTACGCTGCCTTCAAAGCCAGAAATGGCATCGCCGGTACCGCCTTCCGCTTTTACCGCGTTGGTCATGTAGTAGCTGAAGCCTAAATAATCGCAGGTGCCTTCGCGCAGGATTTGCTCGTCACCGGCCTCCATTTTGATGGAGAAACCACGGCGTTCCCACTCGTTCAGCACATACGTTGGGTAGTAACCCCGCAGCTGAACGTCGGTAAACACATAGCGCTCGCGCATGGATTCCTGAGCGAACATTACGTCTTCTGGTTTGCAGGAGAATGGGTATAGCGCAACCATCGCCAGCATGCAGCCGACTTTCATGTCCGGGTTAATACGGCGTGCCGCTTTCACCGCCAGTGCGCTGGCCACGAACTGGTGGTGTAGCACCTGATACATGGTCTCTTCCGGGTTGTCATGCCCGGTATAAACCACGCCGGAGCAGCAGTAGCCAAACAGTGGCGCACGCCAGTTACGCTGGTTGTTGATTTCGTTGAAGGTCATCCAGTATTTGACCTTGCTCTTGTAGCGCTCGAAGACCACCTCTGAGAAGTGTACAAAGAAATCAACCACTTTGCGGTTGGTCCAGCCGCCGTATTCCTGCACCAGGTGCAGCGGCATTTCGAAGTGAGAGAGGGTGATCACTGGCTCGATGTTGTACTTCAGCAGTTCATCGAACATGTCGTCGTAGAACTTCAGCCCTTCTTCATTTGGCTGGGTTTCATCGCCTTTCGGGAAGATGCGGGTCCAGGCGATAGAGGTGCGAAAACATTTGAAGCCCATCTCAGCAAACAGCTTAATGTCTTCTTTGTAATGGCCGTGGAAGTCGATGGCTTCATGGTTCGGATAGTATTTACCCGGCACCACTTCCTGCGTGATTTCGCGTGGTACGCCGTGGGCTCCACCGGTCAACACGTCACAAATGCTCGGCCCTTTGCCGCCTTTGTTCCAGCCGCCTTCAACCTGGTGAGCGGCAACCGCGCCACCCCATAAAAAGTCTTTTGGTAAGGTGAGTTTTTTCATTATTGCTATTCCCAATAAATGGCTTATTGGTATCGAGTCTAGCAAAGCGAAATTAAATGTCACGATATAACAATTTACGGGAAATGTGATTTGTCACATCGAAAAAACAGGGTGTTTTATTCCGTTAATTTCTTCGCCAGCTTACGCCCCAGCGACTCCAGAATATAGATGACGGGGATCTGGGTGGTAATATCGTAAACACCCGCAATACGCATTTGTGGAACATGCCAGGAGAGGTTAAAGTCCGCCAGTTTTGCCAGACGGGAGTGTTCGTGGCTGGTAATGGAGAGTACCTTACAGTGGTGCAGGCTGAACTGGCTGGCGAAACGCAGGATCTCTTCCGTTTCACCGGAGACAGACAGTACAATCGCCAGCGCATTTTTAGCCATATCATTAGTGACCGGGAAATACGGGTCATCGATATGATTGCTGAATTTACCAATATTTGAAAAGAAGCGTGCGCCATATTTTGCCAGTGAACCAGACGTACCTGCGCCGACAAATATAATTCGTTCAGATGATAAAATAATATCTACCGCGTCATCCAGTAACGCATCGAACTCTTCATTGTTAACACTTTTAAAGAAGCTGATAATTTCACTGGCACCGAAATTCGCCTGCTGGGGTTCGTTCTGCTCTAAATAGAGTTTAAAGCGTACGCGGAATTCAGAGTAACCTTCACAGTTGAGCTTGCGGCAAAAGCGTAAGATCGTGGTGGTTGAGACGCCAGCCGCATCCGCCAGCTCGCGGATGGTCATGTACGTCACTTTGTCACGATTTTTAATGACATAGTTGTAGACCATCATCTCCAGGTTATTGAGACTGGCAACGGCGGAATGGGAGAACATGCTCACAATGGCTACACTCACTCATCAGACTTTTCTTCAGGGAATAATAACATGCAGTCAAACGACATCACTTTTTTTCAGCGTTTTCAGGATGACATTCTGGCCGGGCGTAAAACTATTACCATTCGGGACGCAAGCGAATCACATTTCAAAAAAGGTGATGTTTTGCGCGTCGGGCGTTATGAGGATGACGGTTATTTTTGCACCATTGAAGTGAGAGCAGTCTCCACCGTCACGCTGGATACACTCACGGAAAAACACGCTCAGCAGGAGAACATGCCCCTTGAGACACTCAGGAGTGTGATAGTTGAAATCTATCCAGATCAGACTCAGTTTTATGTGATTGATTTTAAATGCGTTTAATGTAATGTGGAACATGTGTTAGCTGAAATGAAAATGTAATCATATGATTGTAAATTGGAAATGTTACTTTTAACTTTATTTTAGCTAACAGGTGTTCACTGGAATCATTCTCAGTTAGCATAGTCAGGCGATGAATAATCATCTTTAGTTTTCCCGGAGTTACTTATGGTGAGCAAGCCATTAATCGCACAGGGATATTCGCTGGCTGAGGAAATAGCCAACAGCATTAGCCACGGCATTGGCCTGGTTTTTGGGATTGTCGGTTTAGTGTTACTACTGGTACAGGCTGTGGATACCAACGCCAGCGCGATGGCGATCACCAGTTACAGCCTGTATGGCGGGAGTATGATCCTGCTGTTTCTGGCGTCGACGCTGTACCACGCTATTCCGCATCAACGGGCTAAGATCTGGCTCAAGAAATTCGACCACTGCGCTATCTATCTTCTTATTGCAGGCACTTACACGCCTTTCCTGCTGGTGGGGTTAAACTCGCCGCTGTCGCGTGGCCTGATGATTGTAATCTGGAGCCTGGCCCTGCTGGGGATCCTGTTTAAGTTAACTATTGCACACCGGTTTAAGGTGCTGTCGCTGGTGACCTATCTGACGATGGGGTGGTTGTCGCTGATTGTGGTTTATCAGCTGGCGATTAAGCTGGCGGTAGGGGGCGTGACGCTTCTGGCGGTGGGGGGGGTGGTTTATTCGCTGGGCGTAATTTTCTACGTCTGCAAGCGTATTCCGTACAACCACGCCATCTGGCACGGCTTTGTGCTGGGCGGCAGCGTGTGCCACTTCCTGGCGATTTATTTGTACGTAGGGCAGGTGTAGTTTAATGCGGCCTGATACCCTTTCCCACGGGAAGAGGGTGCAAAAATAAAAAACGGTAACCTTTTGGTTACCGTTTTATTTTTATCTCACCACCGGGCGATACCGCATCACTCTTCCAGTGAATATGGCAGTGGCTCGATGCTCAGGGTATTGGCATCGTCACGCACGCGGAACACGCTGTCGGCTTCCATATCGTTATTCATCACGGCCTGAACCAGAAGACGGCCATCATCCAACTGCACGGCGGCTAAAACGGTGCCGGTACGACGCCAGTTGTCACCCATCTTCAGCTCTAAATCTTCGCCCGCTTCCGGGACGCGACTGGCGTGGCCCGCCAGCGTCCATAATGCACGCTTGTTTGCTCCGCGGAATTTCGCACGCGCCACCATCTCCTGACCGGTATAGCAGCCTTTCTTAAAGCTGATGCCTCCCAGCGCCTGCAGGTTGGTTGCTTGCGGAATAAACTGCGCGCTGTTCGCTGCGTCAATCACCGGTAATCCTGCTTCAATGTTCAGCGCCAGCCACTGCTGGCTGTTGTTGAACTGTGCTTCACCGCGAAGCGCCTCGGTGACGCGTTCGGCAGTGGCGGCATCCGTCACCAGCAGGAAACGCTCTGCCGGGTGTTCAAACCACAGGATGGATGTTGCGCCCTCGCTGACCAGCTGTTTTTCCGCATCCGGCAGCTCGCTGAACAGATTTTTCAGCGCCGCGCGTGCCTGGAAGCCTGCCACACCGAGCAGGACATGCTCATCGTCCGGTGCAATAGTGACTTTGGAAAAGACTGCGTATTTTTTCAGTTCGGTCAGTTGGGCATCGCGCAGGCTGCGGCGCTCAATAAAGGCAAACCCGTCCTGACGACGGAACAGACGCAGGTTGCTCCACATTTTGCCTTTTGGATCACAGTGCGCGGCCAGCAGATGCTGGTGTTCGTTCATCAGGCTGACGTCAGCGGTCACCTGGCCCTGCAGATACTTTTCGCTGTCGGCACCGGTGAGTGTCGCCAGCGCCCAGTCATCAAGAGAAATAAGCGTCAGCGGCAAACGCGCAGAGGCGGCGGGCTGGCGAGGAGAGAATGGAATAAAAGCCATAGTGATATCCTGAATTGCTTAACGCTTTGATAATGCCTAATGGTAAAAGAGACTGTAATCATTGCAAGCGCTTTCAGCAGGCCATTCGTGCCATAACGCAGATATGCGTAGCGCCACGCAAAACAGAGTAATCCACTATCCTGGTAGGGTTTTTTTCTGGAATCCTGCTTCAGGTTCGTAATATTCCAGTAAAGAAACGGTCGAAAACACGTTACACTAGTTTGTGTCCCCGCAGAGAAATAAAGAACACTGGACGGGGTGCCAACTGTGCCAAACGTAATGCAGGAAACAGAACATGGATATTAACAACAAGGCCCGTATTCACTGGGCGTGTCGACGTGGTATGCGTGAACTTGATATTTCTATCATGCCTTTCTTCGAGTATGAGTATGACAGCCTGAGCGATGACGATAAGCGTCTGTTTGTACGCCTGCTTGAGTCTGACGATCCTGATTTATTCAACTGGCTGATGAATCACGGTCAACCCGCCGACACCGGGTTGCAACGGATGGTGGAATTAATTCAAACACGGAATCGGGAACGTGGTCCTGTGGCAATCTGATCTTCGCGTCTCGTGGCGCTCACAGTGGATGTCGTTATTACTCCACGGCCTGGTTGCGGCATTTATTTTACTGATGCCGTGGCCGCTTAGCTATACACCTTTGTGGCTGCTGTTGCTGTCATTTGTGGTTTTTGACAGCGTGCGCAGCCAACGCCGAATTAACGCCTGTCAGGGTGAAATCAAATTACTGATGGACTCTCGCCTGCGCTGGCAGGGTAAAGACTGGGATATTATTGGTATGCCCTGGATGCTCAATTCCGGCATGATGCTACGGTTGCGCAAGGTAGATGGCGGGCGTCGCCAACATCTGTGGTTGTCAGCAGACAGCATGGACACTGCAGAGTGGCGAGATCTGCGCCGGATGATATTGCAGCAGCCGACGCAGGAATAAATGCACGTCAGCTAAACTTTTCTGCCATCTCACCCAGAATCTGTTCGCACCAGTTTTGCAGGCGTTCGTCGCTGAGATCGTACTGGTTGGTTTCATCCAGCGCGAGCCCGACAAACAGCTGACCGTCTGCGATAATCGGCTTTTTGCTGGTGAACTCGTACCCTTCGGTTGGCCAGTAGCCGATAAACGTAACGCCTTTCGGTGCCAGTTTGTCGTGCAGCATGCCGAGCGCATCCAGGAACCACTCACCGTAACCCAACTGATCGCCCATGCCGTACATGGCAATGATTTTGCCGTCGAGGTTGAGCGTATCGAGCTGTTCCCAGATGGCTTCCCAGTCTTCTTGTATTTCGCCGAAGTCCCAGGTTGGGATACCGAGGATCAGCACGTCGTACTGTTCCATCAGCGTGAGTGCGTCATCTTTCAGGTTATGCAACGTCACCAGTTCCGGGCCAATGATGTCGCGAATTTTTTCTGCCGCCATTTCGGTGTAGCAGGTGCTGGAACCATAGAACAGACCAATATTCATCGCGTAACTATCTCAATTCTTGCGTTGACTTTGCGCGTAGTGTACCAGAAACCGGTAACAATCAGGCATAATGCCCGTATTGCTGAATTAAAGGGGCCGCTGTGGAAAAGGATCTCGCACTCATCGAACAGTTTCTCGATGCGCTTTGGCTGGAGAAAAACCTGGCCGAGAATACGCTCAGTGCCTACCGGCGCGATCTCACCATGCTGGTGGAATGGCTGGCACACAGGGAACTGTCGCTTGAGAGCGTACAACATGACGATCTGCAGACATTACTCGGCGAGCGTATGGACGGGGGCTACAAAGCAACCAGCTCCGCACGCCTGCTAAGCGCTATGCGTCGGCTGTTTCAGCACCTTTACCGTGAGAAAGTTCGCGCGGACGACCCCAGCGCACTTCTGGCCTCACCTAAACTCCCCCAGCGGTTGCCGAAAGATCTCAGCGAAGCACAAGTTGAGAGATTATTACAGTCGCCTGCAGTTGACCTGCCGCTGGAGTTACGCGATAAAGCCATGCTTGAACTATTGTATGCTACCGGCCTGCGTGTTTCTGAGTTAGTAGGGCTAACGATGAGCGACATCAGCCTGCGTCAGGGCGTGGTTCGCGTGATAGGTAAAGGGAACAAGGAACGGCTGGTACCGCTGGGCGAAGAGGCAGTCTACTGGCTGGAGACGTATCTGGAGCACGGTCGTCCGTGGCTGCTTAATGGCGTTTCGATTGATGTCTTGTTCCCCAGCCAGCGTGCGCAGCAGATGACGCGGCAAACGTTCTGGCATCGCATCAAGCATTACGCCACACTGGCTGGCATCGACAGTGAAAAACTGTCACCGCACGTTCTGCGTCATGCTTTTGCGACGCATCTGTTAAACCACGGCGCTGATTTACGCGTGGTACAGATGTTGCTGGGACACAGCGATCTTTCAACGACGCAGATTTACACCCATGTCGCGACGGAACGCCTGCGGCAGCTACACCAACAGCACCACCCACGTGCGTGAGTGCCGACGAATTGTAACAGGATCAACTATGAAAAAGTCTTTTGCGCTGTTCACCCTGCTGGCAGCTTCATTTACCGGTTTTGCCCATGCGGATGACGCCGCCATTAAACAGTCTCTGACGAAACTGGGTGTCACCAGCAGCGATGTTCAGGCTGCGCCAGTTGCAGGTATGAAAACCGTATTAACTGACAACGGCGTGCTGTACGTGACCGAAGACGGGAAGCACATTATTCAGGGGCCAATGTACGATGTGAGCGGCGCGCAGCCCGTGAACGTGACTAATCAGCTGCTGATGAAAAAACTGAACGCGCTCGACAAAGAGATGATCGTCTATAAAGCGGCGCAGGAAAAACACGTCATTACCGTCTTCACCGACATCACCTGCGGCTATTGCCACAAGCTGCATGAAGAGATGAAAGACTACAACGCGCTGGGGATCACAGTGCGTTACCTGGCCTTCCCGCGAGCGGGCGTACAGAGCCAGCCTGAGCAGGATATGAAAGCTATCTGGTGTGCGAAAGACCGTAACAAAGCCTTTGATGACGCGATGAACGGCAAAGGCGTACAGCCAGCTTCCTGTGATATCAATATTGCCAACCACTATGCGCTGGGCGTGCAGTTTGGTGTGAACGGTACACCCGCGATTGTGCTGAGCAATGGCTATGTTGTACCGGGTTATCAGGGACCAAAAGAGATGAAAGAGTTCCTCGACGCGCACCAGAAACAGTTTGGTGGTAAATAATCCGCGTGAAAGCCCCGATAAAACTGCGCCGCCGTGAAGCGGTTGAAACGGCTGATTTACCCGCCGATCTTTCTCCGCTGTTAAAGCGGCTCTACGCGAGCCGTGGTGTGCGTACGGCGGAAGATCTTGAACGTGGCGTCAAAGGGATGCTGCCCTGGCAGCAGCTTAACGGTGTCGAAAAAGCCACTGAAATGCTCTACAACGCGTTCCGTGATGGGACGCGGATTGTGGTGGTGGGGGATTTCGATGCCGATGGTGCAACCAGCACTGCGCTGAGTGTGCTCAGCCTGCGCGCACTGGGCTGCGATAACGTCACCTATCTGGTGCCAAACCGGTTTGAAGATGGCTACGGTCTTAGCCCGGAAGTGGTCGAGCAGGCACACGCGCGCGGTGCACAGATGATCATGACCGTGGATAACGGTATTTCCTCTCATGCGGGCGTTGAGCGTTCGCACCAGTTGGGGATCCCGGTGCTCGTGACCGATCATCACCTGCCGGGAGAGACTCTCCCTGCCGCCGAAGCCATTATTAACCCGAACCTGCGCGACTGCGATTTCCCGTCGAAATCGCTGGCGGGAGTAGGGGTAGCGTTTTATCTGATGCTGGCGCTACGCACGCTGCTGCGTGATAAGGGCTGGTTTGAATCCCGTGGGATCGCCGTGCCGAACCTGGCCGAGTACCTCGATTTGGTGGCGCTTGGTACCGTGGCAGACGTGGTGCCGCTGGATACCAACAACCGCATTTTGACCTGGCAGGGCTTAAGCCGTATTCGGGCGGGCAAGTGCCGTCCGGGAATTAAAGCGCTGCTGGAGATTTCCAACCGTGACCCGCTCAGGCTGGCGGCAAGTGATTTAGGCTTTGCCCTCGGGCCGCGTCTGAACGCTGCCGGAAGGCTGGACGATATGTCCGTTGGCGTTGCGTTGCTGCTGTGCGACAACATTGGTGAAGCGCGCGTGCTGGCTAACGAACTGGATGCGCTGAATCAAACCCGCAAAGAGATTGAGCAGGGAATGCAGGCTGAAGCGCTGACCCTGTGCGAAAAGCTGGAGCGCAGCGGTGATACGCTGCCGGGCGGCCTGGCAATGTATCATCCCGAGTGGCATCAGGGTGTGGTGGGCATTCTGGCGTCGCGCATTAAAGAGCGTTTCCACCGCCCGGTGATTGCTTTTGCCCCGGCGGGCGACGGCACGCTGAAAGGTTCTGGTCGCTCAATTCAGGGGCTGCACATGCGTGATGCGCTGGAGCGTCTGGATACGCTTTATCCTGGCCTGATGATCAAGTTCGGCGGCCACGCGATGGCAGCCGGTTTGTCGCTGGAGGAAGCGAAGTTTGATGAGTTCCAGCGCCTGTTCGGTGAGCTGGTGACCGACTGGATTGACCCGGCTCTGCTGCAGGGCGAAGTGGTTTCCGACGGCGCACTGTCAGCGGCAGAAATGACGATGGACGTGGCACAGATGCTGCGCGATGCAGGCCCATGGGGGCAGATGTTCCCTGAACCGTTGTTCGATGGCCGTTTCCGTCTGTTGCAACAGCGCATTGTGGGCGAACGCCATTTGAAAGTGATGGTTGAACCGGTTGGCGGAGGCCCACTGCTGGATGGCATTGCTTTTAACATCGATACCGCCATCTGGCCGGACAACGGCGTGCGCGAGGTGGAACTGGCCTACAAGCTTGATATTAACGAGTTTCGCGGTAACCGCTCCCTTCAGATCATCATCGACAATATCTGGCCAATTTAGCGTCAGTAAAGCTACAAAAAAGGGCGTGGATTCGGTACAATCCCGCTCTTATCACCGCATTTTGACAAGTCCATAAAAGAAAACAGACCATGTTTGAAATTAATCCGGTAAAAAACCGTATTCAGGACCTCACGGAGCGCTCTGACGTTCTTAGGGGGTATCTTTGACTACGATGCCAAGAAAGAGCGCCTTGAAGAAGTAAATGCCGAGCTGGAACAGCCGGACGTCTGGAACGAACCTGAACGCGCTCAGGCGCTGGGTAAAGAGCGTTCCTCTCTCGAAGCTATCGTTGATACCCTCGACCAAATGTCTCAGGGGCTGGAAGATGTTTCCGGTCTGCTGGAGCTGGCTGTAGAAGCCGACGACGAAGAAACCTTTAACGAAGCCGTGGCAGAACTCGACGGTCTGGAAGAGAAGCTGGCACAGCTTGAATTCCGTCGCATGTTCTCTGGCGAGTATGACAGCGCTGACTGCTATCTGGATATCCAGGCCGGTTCTGGCGGTACTGAAGCGCAGGACTGGGCAAGCATGCTGACGCGTATGTATCTGCGTTGGGCAGAAGCGCGCGGCTTCAAAACCGAAATCATCGAAGAGTCTGAAGGTGAAGTCGCGGGTCTGAAATCCGTCACCATCAAGATTATCGGCGATTACGCCTACGGCTGGTTGCGTACTGAAACCGGCGTTCACCGCCTGGTGCGTAAGAGCCCGTTCGACTCCGGCGGTCGTCGCCATACCTCCTTCAGCTCCGCGTTTGTCTACCCGGAAGTGGAAGACGATATCGATATCGACATCAACCCGGCCGATCTGCGTATTGACGTTTATCGCGCATCTGGTGCGGGTGGTCAGCACGTTAACCGTACGGAATCTGCGGTGCGTATTACCCACATTCCAACCGGGCTGGTAACGCAATGCCAGAACGACCGTTCCCAGCATAAGAACAAAGACCAGGCCATGAAGCAGATGAAAGCGAAGCTTTATGAGCTGGAAATGCAGAAGAAAAATGCTGAGAAACAGGCGATGGAAGATAACAAGTCTGACATTGGCTGGGGCAGCCAGATCCGTTCTTACGTCCTCGATGACTCCCGCATCAAAGACCTGCGTACCGGGGTTGAAACCCGCAACACGCAGGCGGTGCTGGACGGCAGCCTGGACCAATTTATCGAAGCAAGTTTGAAAGCAGGGTTATGAGGAACCAAAATGTCTGAACAACAAGCACAGGGCGCTGACGTAGTAGTTGATCTTAACAACGAACTGAAAACCCGCCGCGAGAAGCTGGCTGCACTGCGTGAGCAGGGCGTGCCGTTCCCGAACGATTTTCGTCGTGACCACACCTCAGACCAATTGCACGCAGATTTCGGCAGTAAAGAGAACGAAGAGCTGGAAGCACTGAACGTTGAAGTGTCCGTGGCTGGCCGTATGATGACCCGTCGTATCATGGGTAAAGCCTCTTTCGTCACGCTGCAGGACGTGGGTGGCCGTATTCAGCTGTACGTGTCCCGTGACGACCTGCCGGAAGGCGTCTACAACGAGCAGTTCAAGAAATGGGACCTGGGCGATATCCTGGGTGCGAAAGGTAAGCTGTTCAAAACCAAGACCGGTGAACTGTCTATCCACTGCACCGAGCTGCGTTTGCTGACCAAAGCGCTGCGCCCGCTGCCGGACAAATTCCACGGTCTGCAGGATCAGGAAGCACGCTACCGTCAGCGTTACCTGGATCTCATCTCTAACGATGAATCCCGCAAGACCTTCAAAATTCGCTCCCAGATTATGGCGGGTATCCGTCAGTTCATGGTTAACCGCGATTTTATGGAAGTAGAAACCCCGATGATGCAGGTGATCCCTGGCGGCGCGTCTGCGCGTCCGTTTATCACCCATCACAACGCCCTGGACCTGGACATGTACCTGCGTATCGCGCCGGAACTGTACCTGAAGCGTCTGGTTGTGGGTGGTTTCGACCGCGTATTTGAAATCAACCGTAACTTCCGTAACGAAGGCATCTCCGTTCGCCATAACCCAGAGTTCACCATGATGGAACTCTATATGGCGTATGCAGATTACAAAGATCTGATCGAGCTGACCGAATCCCTGTTCCGTACCCTGGCGCAGGACGTTCTGGGTACCACTGAAGTGCCTTACGGTGAAGAGGTCTTCGATTTCGGTAAGCCGTTCGTCAAACTGACCATGCGCGAAGCGATCAAGAAATACCGTCCAGAAACCGACATGGCTGACCTGGATAACTTCGGTTCTGCGAAAGCGATCGCCGAAAGCATCGGTATCAAAGTTGAGAAGAGCTGGGGTCTGGGCCGTATCGTGACCGAGATCTTCGAAGAAGTGGCAGAAGCACACCTGATTCAGCCAACCTTCATCACCGAATACCCGGCTGAAGTCTCTCCGCTGGCGCGTCGTAATGACGTGAACCCGGAAATTACCGATCGCTTTGAATTCTTCATCGGTGGCCGCGAAATCGGCAACGGCTTTAGCGAGCTGAACGATGCAGAAGATCAGGCGCAGCGTTTCCAGGACCAGGTTGATGCGAAAGCGGCAGGGGACGACGAAGCGATGTTCTTCGACGAAGATTACGTGACCGCGCTGGAGCACGGTCTGCCGCCAACAGCAGGTCTGGGTATTGGTATCGACCGTATGGTTATGCTGTTCACCAACAGCCATACCATTCGTGATGTGATCCTGTTCCCGGCGATGCGTCCGGTGAAATAAGTCGTTAAGATGTCAAAAAAGCCCCGAAAGGGGCTTTTTTATTGCGCCGCGAAGGCTCTGAGCGCCTCGCGGGCGGTTGTGGCTTCCATGACCATCCACGGGCTAAAGGCCCACGGAGTGGCATCCAGCGCGCGGAACAACGCTTCCAGCTCAACCCACTGATATTCCATCACCTCATCGCGATTTATTGTCACATTGTTCGTGATGCGGGCTGCGAATACCGGGCAAATCTCGTTTTCAACGATCCCGGATGGATCAGATTCCCGATAACGAAACTCCGGTGCGACGGGGGTGATATCTGTGATTTCTGCGCCCACTTCAAAGCGGCAGCGACGGATAACCGCCTGTGTTGTTTCTTCGCCGGACTGCGGGTGACCACAGACGGAGTTTGTCCAGACGCCCGGCCAGGCTTTCTTGCTTAATGCGCGGCGGGTGATCAGACATTCACCTTTGGCATTAAACAGCCAGGAGGAGAAAGCCAGATGCAGCGGGGTATGCGAGGTGTGTGCGGCGTATTTTTCCTGAGTGCCAAGCACCAGTCCCTGGTCATCTACCAAAATAACGTGTTCTTGAATACTCATTCTTGCTCCAGTACAAGGACCGCCGGGTAGTGCTGCACTTATTCAGACCCGCACTACCATCAGCGGCATTATTATACTGCATTCTTAATACGAACACTTTGACCCGCAGAGCGGAAAAGGGAATGACCCATATCAGTTTCGGCTGCTATCATAGTGCGCCATTCACGCTGACCGAGGATCTGTTTTGTTTGCAGGAAGCCTGACTCGAAACCCCATCACTGCCGTTTTCTGCCTGACGCTGGCGCTACTTCTGGCGGGATGCTCGGGAAGTAAATCTTCGGATATGGGCAGCTATTCCGGAGCGGTGTATACCGTGAAGCGTGGTGATACGCTGTACCGTATTTCGCGTATGACGGGCACCAGCGTGAAAGATATTGCGCGGATGAACAATATCCCGGCACCGTACACCCTCGAAGTGGGGCAACAGCTCAGGGTTAACGGTAGTTCTTCCTCTTCAGCCAAAAAATCAACCACCTCAAAAGGTAAGACCGCCAAAGTCACGCCATCCTATGCGGTACCGCAGTCCTCCTGGCCACCGGTCGGGCAGCGCTGCTGGATCTGGCCTGCCAGTGGCAAAGTGGTGGTGCCATACTCATTGTCTGAAGGTGGTAACAAAGGTATTGATATCGCGGCAGCGCGCGGCACGCCGGTCTATGCATCCGGCGCGGGAAAGGTGGTCTACGTTGGTAACCAGCTGCGCGGGTACGGTAATCTGATCATGATTAAACATGGTGAAGATTACATCACTGCTTATGCCCACAACGATACGATGCTGGTCAATAATGGGCAGAACGTGAAGGCAGGGCAGAAGATTGCGACAATGGGGAATACCGGTACAGACTCGGTGAAGCTGCACTTCCAGATTCGCTATAAGGCGACGGCCATCGATCCACAGCGTTATCTTCCTGCGCCCGGCAGTAAACCGAAGTGCTAAGTGATTATTTAATCGCCACTTAGTTATGCAGAGGCTTGTCTGAAGACGCGTAAGGTCTATAATGCTTTACGCACCTCAAAGCGGGCGTAGTTCAATGGTAGAACGAGAGCTTCCCAAGCTCTATACGAGGGTTCGATTCCCTTCGCCCGCTCCAGATCTCTCCCCTTGTGGAGAAGCCTTAAAAGCCTTCTCTATCAGCAACTTAAATAGTTACCTATTTTAGTCGCCTATGGGTTCTACCATTGTGATCCGCCCTTGGTAACTGTCACGCTAAGTTACATGGTGAGATGACAGTATAACTCAGCGTTGGCGGCAGTTGCATCCTCACACCGCGATAGCAAAACGTGAAGAAAAAGCCCATCCAGGCATCGTTATGTCATCGACAGATTGAACACACACATTAAAGCCCGATGTGCGGCTCTGTGAGCCACGTAAACAGGTTTATGGTGATAACGTACCTACAAACGATATGTAGGCTCTATCAGCGCTTCAGCCACGCTCCCGCAAGGGTACACGGTTATCCTGATAAGGTGTGATCCCTCTGACAATCTGAGGAAGTCGCTACGCTCCGCTTGTTGCTATATCACCAACGGGGCTTTATGGCTTCTATTGTCCAAAATCAGAGAGTTGCACAAGTTATGCTCGATAGTTAATCTGAGATAAATCTTAGATTGCAAGAGGTCTCTTGATGTCTTCAAAATCAAATCGAACATACAAGTATGGCGACCAACCGATAAGAATCACTACTGTTCAAGTGGTTGAGGAACAGTTCGGAGGGGCGGCAACGGCGAAGCAAGTGGATGCTTATCTGAAAGAGCGATTTCCGCATTATAAAGACGACACCCACTTGAATCTCATTGTCAACTCAGTCAACTGCAATCGTAGCTACTGGAGTTTCAACAAAACAGCCAGGCGAACTGATGATGTAACCCATCGGCATCATGAGTATGACCGATTGTTCAAGCGAGGGAAGATCTTTGAAATCTATCAACCCTCTATTCATGGTATTTGGGAGTTGTATCAGGATCAGCAAGGTAAATGGTGTCACCGTAAGGTGAAATCTGAGTTTGAAAAGGCTGTTGATGATGCGTCAGAACTGCCCCCGTCAGAACGCAAAGAGATTTTAGACGCTGAGAATAAAACTCCTGAGCTAATCGAGGTTACAACACGAGTTTATAAGCGAAGCCCGTATGTAGTAGCCGAGGTTCTTTCAAGGGCTAAGGGAAAGTGTCAAAGCTGTAAGAGTGACGCTCCTTTTCTCAAAGTAGACGGCACACCATTTCTTGAGGTTCATCACATTGAGTGGCTTTCGAATGGTGGGGAGGATTCCGTTGAAAATGCGATTGCATTGTGCCCGAACTGTCACAGACAGGCGCATTTCGGCGTCTTGGAGTTAGCACCAGTTAACAAATAAAACTAAATCTTATGACGACTTATTGTTTACGAGTTAAAGTGGAATCTATCTTTGATAGTCGTTTTTTGCGTCTAAGGGTAAGGTTATAATCTGATCACTTTGATTTTTCATAAGGGATTTTTCTATGGCTGATCCAGCTTCTATTGCTGCTATCTCAGGCACTCTTGAACTTGTTAACAAATCCGTTGACTTAGTGCGTAATCTTCGTAAGAAAGGGGATGACGAACTTAATGCCGCAGAAATGCGTAATACGTTGATTGATTTGCTTGATGATTTGGTTGAAGTAAAAAGTGAGTTCGTCAGCCTCAAAGCTGTTTTGCTGAGTAAAGAAGAAGAGATACAATCTCTCAAAGCCCAACTTGATGGGAAAAATAAGCTTCAGTTTGACGGCAAACTATATTGGTTGGAAGGGGATGAAACTCCATATTGCACTAAATGCTACGAGAAAGACTCATTAGCTCTTCATTTACACTTTATTAGGGCTAACACAGCTTATGGGACCCGTGAACAATGGTATTGCAGAAGCTGTAAAGTAAGCTATTACCTATAATAGAGATTCAAGCATAAATGGTTTTTTCTACCTGTTGCCTACCCTGAGCCCCGTTGAATACTTCGTTCTCAATGCGTCTACTTTGGCCTGTGTGATCCCCAGGTAGGCGCGGGTGTGTTCGGTGGAGCGATGCCCCAACATCTTACTAATCACCTCCAGATCCTCGCCGTGAGCGTGAGCGATAGCCGCTACGGTCTTGCGTGCGCTGTGCATGGCGATCACTGCATCCTGTGGAAGCAAGCCCCGCATTTTGAGCTTGTCCACTGCATACTGAATCTCTGCATGGATTTTAGAACGGCTAATCGGCTTACCCTTGCTCCGGTTGCTGTCATTCTGGAATACATACACGTTATCCCCGCGCTCGTTATAACGAGCCTTGAGAACCTCCCTTGCTGTCTCCGTGAGTTCCACCTCTACAGCTTCTTTTGTCTTGTCTTGGGTGATACGTAGCACCTTGCTACCAATATCCAGCTCATCCCAACGCCAGGAACGCATATCTACGCCACGAAGCTGTGTCTCTACACCGATAAGGAAGAGATCCGCCACTGTCTGGCTCTTCTTCGCGATTTCTTCCACTACCAGAGCCACCTGATCGGCGCTCTCAAGTCCGTCTGTGCGTTTTGCACCCCTACTGATTGCCATTTCTCTACCTCCTCAATCTGTCTTGATGGTGTAAATATTGATCAAAAACAGATAGATAGCAAGATCAATTTTGCATATTAACAAAAATGTCTTATTAGAAGGTTTTCAAGGGTATTAAGGGGCATTAAACGCGATTAAAGCCGATTTAATGGGCGCGGTTGCTTGAGGTGCTGAACGACCTTGAAGAGCCAACCCCATTTGCACCTATCAGACTCTTCAAATATCTAACTCGTTGATTTGAAAGTAAAAATAAAAGTTAAATCTACTTTTGTGGAATGGGTGTTTTGTCAAGACATTTATTTTTGGTATCTGATTTTGCACCAGGAATAGCCGAAAATAGGCCAATAAATCGAGTTAAAACATAAGTAGTTGTTTCCATTGCATGATTAATAGGACAGATGACCTGAATGTCCTATCGAAGTGATATATTGCACCGCAGATGAGATTGATTACCATTTGAGTTGATTTCATAATGGAATGATTAGAATGCTAACCAATTAGCGGGTTTTGGCATGGAAAATCAGCGGAGTAATCTTTCGAGAATACTCGTTCAACGAATCCGGCACGGGTGCAAAGTGGTTTTCATGGCAAACAGCGCTGTATCCCGCACTACACAACGGTTTAGCTAAACTGATCATTCTGACAATGAAAGTGAACAATCCACTTTGGCTTACATCTACACCGATTATTTACCTGCCATTTAATATAGGTTTTGACGTTATTAATGTATGATTTCGATAGATATAACCTAAGAATTGCCTCTGGCTGTTCTTAGGATTGTTGCATGTGCGATTCGTGGTGAGCAGGGCGACGATATACATCAAAATGATGCATGGGCGACGGTCTACCGTTGCATGAAGTGACGTTTTTCGCTCTCTTATCGGTAGGGTAGCTCACGGTGACACAGGGGGTAGGTCTGAGTGATACAGGGGGGGGGTCAGGCTGACCTGGGGGGTAGGTCACGGTGACACACAATAAGATTAACTATAATATTAATAATAAGATCAGTTATTAGATCAGTGTTTTTGCGCTTGTCGCAAAGATCTTTGCTGGCGGGTGTTCCCGTCACTCCTGGCAAGCAGCCTTACTCCGCTACCTTTCGGGCTACGTTGGCTGGCCTCGTTCCGCTCTCGACGCAGCAAAGCGTTATCTGTACATTCTGGATTGTGCAATGGCTTTGCCACCTGGAACAGGTTGCACAAGCGATATTACGCCACGGCGTAAATCTCCTTTGCGCTGTGCGCGGTATGTAACCATGTACCCAACCATCTGACGATGATTGACCACATGCTAACTCTACCTACCTCCTATTACCCTTCCTACATCCTTTCGTATGTAGTTGTGCTAATCCTCGAAGGTAGAGCAATATGGCTAAAGCTCACTTACCCTCGTAACTCGTGCAAGTTCACTAAGCCTCAATCCAAGACCACTAACTACTATCCTGATAACTAACGTTATCCCTCAGTAGTTGTGCTATTGGTTTCGGGAGTAAGTGCCAGAGGGCGTCAGCAATGCAAACAGAGCGCCTCAGATGCGCTGTAAGCGATTTTAAGAGGGTAGGGAGAAAGGCCGCTACTGATGTAACACAAGCCCTCAGAACGCGATATAGGATGTTTAAGCGGTGTCTCTGATATTAATCATGAGCGTTGACTTCAAACGGCGGTGTGTGGTATTGTTTGTGATGGGAGGATATATTAAAAATATCTTGACAAGTGTCGCCTTATAGTGTAATATGAGTTATATAGGGTAAAGAAAACATTCCCACCTACAATCCAAATCACAATGCACTTCGAAACCGTCAGGTTTGCGAGGTGTTTTATTTTATATTTGAAAAGGACATTAATGAAATACTTCGATATTGATACTACTGTGCTATCCCTCATTAAAGGGGAAGTGACACGCCACCAGATTAAATCACTACGTAACTCCAATCGTAAGCAGGGCTATTCAGAACGCGCCGAGTTTTTCACGGAAGTACTACGCCGCTTCGATTTAATCAGAAACGCAACAAAAGAAACCAACGAATAAACCAGAAGGAGAAACCATATGATCGATAAGAAAACCAAATTACCACCGTCCACATCATTAATGATCCCTGATGCGACATTTCAGATTCTGTTCAAAGAAGCGAAGCGCCGAAAAATGAGCGTAAGCGCACTCCTTCTTGAAGAATGTCAAAACCTGGCGGTTAAATATTCGAAAGCTGACGCGTAATATCCACGAGACAGCATTAACAACAATCCACGAATGAGAAGCGGAGAAAACCAAATGAAGAGCATTCGTAACTTACTGAGCATACACAGGAGCAAACAACAATGGCAAAAACCCTCGCCCAGATTCAGGCAAAACACGAGCACACATATCAAGATGAAGACGGAAAAACTGTAACATCGCAAACCTTCATAAAGGACTTCACCTTCTTCGAAGACATTGAATACCTTTATTCAAAAGATTGCCCCGATGGGATAAAAATCGACAGCCATCACGTTGGTTTGTATTGCCGCTTTATGAGCTATCAAGCGAACGGTAGTCATTGCTACGAGAGTCACGCTACGTTAGCGAGAAAACATAAAACATCATCTTCAACGGTAAAAAGACGTATTGAAGACCTAAGAAAGTTAGGGCTGGTTATAACGAACGAACACCCGGATCCCAATATTTCATCACTGCTTTATACTGCATTACCACTTACTGATGCTCATGTTATCCCACCAGATCAACTACCAGCAGCCCCCATTATCATTTCTGACGTAGTGCCTGAGCCAGACACCGCAGAGGAAAAGCCGGATGATGCGCCGAACTGGGATGAATCAGCACCAACAGATTATGCGACGGCAAAGCCTGAGCCTTTAGGACTGCCTGAGACGATTACCGATGAAATGAAAATAGATGCAGTGTGCGATCTGCTATCAAAAACGGAGAGTTTACGGCAACAAAGCAGGGGGGACACATTTATAAACTACGCTCGTCGCGTTTTGAACTTTAACAATAAGAGATTACCTTCCAGATTAGAGGAAAAGTTAGAGGAGAGTTTTGAAAGTAGATTCCCTCACTTTTACTCAAGATTTGGAATACCATTTTAACCAGGAGACACATTGAACAAGCTATACCTACTGAACGAATCTACACATCATCAAATCGAATGTAACACCATTTGCCAACGTCTTTATCAACACCTTTCATCTCTAATACGTGAACACGGAAAGATCCGTTCCACGGTGAAACATATTGCTGATGGTGTAGGAATAAGTGAGAGCGGGGCGCGGTATTGGTTATTAATAATGAATGATGCAGCGGTTATTACAATGGAACGCCACGGCAAGTATTACGACATTACCGTAAACGAAGCGGTGAGCTTCATTACGACAACCAACTAAGAAACAATACGGGAAACTTTTATGATCATCGCTATCTATTGGCTGTTTGCTTTTAACGCAGTATGGACATTAACGAGAAAATACGGAAGTTTCCCTCTACGAGGATAAATGAGTACAAGACAAAGAAACAACTTAGTGCGTATTGAGAAAGCAGCACGAGCCAGCAAACGTAAATACAGCCGTCAGTTGAAAGAACATGCAACTGAATCCATCCCTGGGGAGTGGATCACCGAAATAATAGAATACCCTGCAACGGTGCCAACCGGATCAGAGTTTGAACTATTGCAGGATGTTTTAGCCTCTTCGGATAACGTCTTCTATAAACCACGCCGCCGCCGTGAATACCGTGTTGATTCATCGAACCTTAAGAAGTGGCAGTTATACGCAGAAAACTATATTGACTGGCGGGAATATATCCACACTAACGGCTTATCCCACCATATACAAGACTTTGACTTTTTATTTGACGACAAGGAAAACAACAACAATGAATAATAAAACTATGAACACAGTAAGTACCTTGCTCGATTCTTTCCATAACACTTGGCATCTACCTATTCTTGAACTGGTTAATCATGCATGGCGTGACAGAACGCCAGAGGCGCTTTTAAGCGCGGCTAAACAGGCGGAGCAGGGGATTGAAGCGCTGATGTATCTCCAAGAGGTTGTAGAGCGTCTGGTGAAGCGTGGGGACAGCACTATCACACCAGAAGAAGCCTGGCGTGTAGCTAATGACCTTGAGGAGCTGGCTTGCTCTCTGCAATACATCACTGTTGAACTCGGAGAGCTTGCCATCCAGATCGCGGAAGAATGCGCCATAACATAAAAGTTACGAAATGTCTTGACAATATGTGCTATATGTGTCATAATGAGTTATAGGGTAAGTATTCGAATCACTTCCCCCTCGTTTGAAAATGCGACTTGCAAACATTATCCCATAGTGTGAGCACTCCGAGAGCATCATTCCCATAGATGGTGCTTTCTTATCTATTAGCTCTTTAGAGCTTCCCCTGAAAACTTCTGGTTGTTTTCTTCTTTGTTTAGTTCCGAAGGAATGCGTGGGATGTAATGTCTCGTTGTGTTGGCATTACATGCAATCACCCGCGCATCTCCATTTAATATGGAATAGACGTTTTCAGAAGGAGCTTTTTAAGCTTCCAGCTATCTATTAGAACATAGGTAGTGTCAGACTGAACATATTTAAAGAGATTCTTTGGATGGTTTAGCTGGTATTCTATTAATGCACCCACGAACGTGCAACTAAATAGATAATGTAATGAATATCTGTTACGGCCAGCGTGAAGGGCTTCACGTGTAGCAGATGCAAAGTACCCCCGATCTTTTTAAATCTCCTAAGATAATAAAACGGGGGTTCTTTTTATTAGAGAGTATTCTTAACTTCATTTTTACTGCTAATCGAATGACATTAAAAATGCTTTCTAACAAGGGCATACTCTCCAGGGGCTTAATCGCCCCTTTATTTTACAATGAGTGTAACACTTTCGTTATAACTCAGATGAAAGGGACAATAATATGTTTCTAAACTATGATCGTGTAATCAAGCATAAAGGCGCTTCTATTACTTTGTCTGTTTCTCTCATGAAAAAAGCTGCTGATATTTTCGGTGTGAGTATTGAAGAGATTCAAAAACTAACAGAGCAATGGTGGCCTGTGTCCCAGATTACTAAATCAAACTCCTCTCAAGATGACATTCAAAATGTAAGATCATCGAAAGGGTTACAAGAACGATTAAAACTATTAACAAAAGGAAAATAACCAATGCATTACGGAACATTTACACCGTATAACGGTAATAATAGTCACGCTCGATATAAAGTTGTGGCTTATCATTCAGATGCACTGCTACAAGATAAGCGTGTAGACGTAACAACGGCAATCCCTGCCGATTTGATTGTTGGCGACCTTGTAGACACTACAGGCGCTAAAGCTATCGCTCCTGGCAATATTGCTTATGTCGTTGTAGAACCAGCACAAGCAGGTGCTAAATCAATCGTAGTGGCAGATCCACATCATGTTATTCTTTCCCGCGCTGGCGTGGAGTTTGGAAATATGGATGAATCTATGGCTGTAATGGCTCTTGCTGATAAAGGCTTCACCTTCTCCGATTATGCAGAAGTAGCACTACGCACCACTTAATAACAAGGAATAAAAATAATAATGTCTTATTCAGATTTATTTTCTGGCAACATGTATGACTTTGCCAGCCCGTTTACATTCTCTACTCAGCTAAATCGCATTATTCAGAACTTAGGCATTTTCCGTGAAGAGTACCATGATGTTAATAGCATCGCCCTGGAAAAAATAACAGATGTTAAGAATCTTGTTGCTCCTGAAAAAATGCCACATGCGCAATCTGACTGGAATAGTGCAGAGCGTCCTGAATACACCTCAGCCCTTTACCAGCTTAAATATACTAACTCTCTGAATACCGTTTCAAGTCGTGATCTTGAACAATATAAAGCTCGTGGAACTGTAGATATATCAGATCAAATCACCCTGGCTATTAGTGATTTCAGTGACGCACAATACGCTCAGGTCAGTAATACAGTTGAAGCTGACTTGGTTGAAGCTCTATTAGGGCTGCGCGTGCAATCACAGTTTGCAGGTCAAGGTGATTTAGATTTCCTTGCAGGTGGTGCGCGTAGTGAGTACGCAATGGACATCAGCGCAGGTGCTAACGTGTTCCAGCAACTAAGCGAGATCGGGCGCATTCAGAATGTGAAACTTGGTTCAGGGTTGGCACAGGCTAAACAGGGCGTCGTGATCTTAGCCTCCGGTAAAGCTGCCGTAGCGCTACGCTATCACCCATCCGTTAAAGATTTCATGATGTATACGCTGCCGCTTGAGCAAGGCGATAACTTCTACACTCGCACTAAAGGGGCAAACCCTGCTTTCGAAACCTGGACGCTAAACGGCGTCACAGTGATCGATGTGACGGGCTACTCTCTGATCACTGACAAAATCGGGGTTGATGGCTTCGTTAGTATTCCTGTAATGGCTCCTGAATCTAACGCCTATGTACTTCATTCTGGTGTTGGTGTACGCCATGCAACACAGGGTAAAGAAGCCTCTCTAATGCATCAGTATGTCACTGTAGACCAGCGCTGGGGCTACCCCTCTGTAGCGACAGAGTGTAGTTATCTCCCAATCGTGGCGATTCCACAAGCGATCATCTTTGGTACTGTCTCAGAATAATGAGCGATAGACGTTAGCTCTTCACGTCTGGAAATAACAGAAGAGCTTTAATCAGGGGCGTAGGGAACTGGAACACGCAAAGCAAATGCGCCAGCCCTTGCCCCTTTTTTATTTCCAAAAAAAGAGAACAGATAATATGCAGTTAATACTCAAGAGTGCAAAGGGCGTTCATATTGATATTCAAGGTGATAGTGCATCAGATTTACTTAAAGTAAGTCAACTTTGTGCGCTATTAGATATTTCATATACAGGTGTTAGGCAACGTATTTTTCGAGGAGATACGATTGAGCAAGCTATTCACTATTTCTTAGACAAACAAGGCGGTGAGTAATGCTTGATCTGAATGTTAGCACTCTGAAAAATACGGTCACCTTCGTTGTGGACAAGCAAAGTATTGCAGAGGCCAAGGCCGCAGCGGATAACCTTCAAAAGCACTTTCAGAAAATAGCCGCTCCCAAGATTCGCTTCCAGGCTCAAAAGCAACGTAGAACTAAAGCCAGGGAACAAGCCGATGATGCACGTTTTAATGATAAACCTCGTGATACGAAGGAAATGAAAGCCCAGCGAGCAGCAGAGAAGCAGAAAGCGAGAGATGAAAGGGCCAACCTGAGAGCGCAGCAGCAGATTCAGAAACGCCAGGAAACCGCTGAGCTTAAACTTCGTCATGCAGGGCTGCAAATCTCTGGGATTAAAGGGAAATACGGGCTTGATGCTAAGCAACAGTATGAGGCCTTGCATTTCATCCAGAAGCAAACAGAAGCTTTTGCTCAAGGTAACATCACAAGCCAGCGAATGAACGCCTCTATTCGTGAGCGTGTAACCCTATTACGCAGAGAAGCCGCACAACAAGCGAAGGTGACACAGGCACAGCGTACACAGTATGCAGCGACAGCGGAGAAGCTCAAATCTCCTAAAGCAACCCATTCTCCAATGATAGGAGGTATGTTAGGGAGTGCAGTATTAGCCGCTGGTTCGATGGGTGTTGGTCAACGCATTATTGATAAAGGTAATGAAAACCTCGAACTGGTGAGAATGAGTGAACGTGTTAGAACCAATCCGAATGCAATCAAAGCTATGGTGGCATGGGGGCAACAAAACGGTGTTGACTCTGCTAACGTGGATAAGGCCACAGACAATATGAAGGATGTGCGTGAACGTTTAGCTAATACTGTTACAAACGCATCCTTAGATCCTAAAAGTGGTAAATGGAGAGGTGGTGATGGTGGTGTTAACACTATTATGAATCAGTTTGGATGGAATAAAGCTGACATTAGCAAATACCAGGATAACCCTATTGATTTTATTCAGTCTACTGTTAACGAGGGGCAGCGTAGAGGGATGAGCCAGGCGCAGATCGGTAATCTGATCGAGAGTTTAGGTGATGACCTGATGCACTACACCGATATGTTCATGAATAACGGCGAACAGTTTACAAGCACTCTTAAGAAACTTGTCGAAAGTGGTCAAACTCTTAACGATGAGCAAATAAGGCAAACTCTTGCATATGGTGATCTGAGTGTAGCGATGGGTAATCTCATTAATGGCGTTGATAACAGCATGTTTACAGGCTTTATGAAAGGCTTCGCTGATAGTGGCGATGAGCTGGTGAAAAATACACAGGCAATCAATCAGAGTGCAGGGCTATTAGGTGAAGGATTAGGTAATCTGGCATCTCAGATGACAGGATTTGTTTCTGAAATCTCCGGTGTAGTGTCTGATCTTAATAGTGCTCTCCGCCAGGAACACCCTGAATGGTTTAGCGATACTAAGCAACCTGCTGTTCAAAATCTTTATGATGGTGCTGTGGGTGGCTCTGCGAATGCTACAGCGGATTGGATTCAGGATAAGACTGGTTTTGATACTCGTTCTGTGGCTCCGGCTATTAAATCGTGGTTAGGCATAGGTGATCAGCAAGCAGGAACAGCGGCAAGTGGTTACGGCCTGAATGGTGAGGCATTACGCAATAGTGCATTGTCGCTCAATAGTGCCAATGTGCCAGCTTACAATCTGAGTCCAATATTCAATCTAACAGTTGAGCCTACCGTACCTCTAACTATCCAAAGTGACACCTCACGCCTTGCTGATTATGTTGATTTCCAGGCTAAAGCAAGTCAGGCAAGCTTTATGCAGAGCTTAACGCTACAAATGAGTAGTGGACAGTCATCAACAGGTGGCTAAAATAAAGTGTGTGTAAAACTCCTTTATTATTTCCATTTCAATGTAAATAATCTAAACGTTGCTATGGTAAAATAATGTATTTGAACCAAATGCATAAGGGAAAAAATGAACTTTGACGACTTATCTTATCGTGAGCTTGATCACCACGCGATGGAACGCCTTGTGTTTGATGAGGAAGAGCTTTCACCGATTCTTAAAGGTCATATATTTATTGAAAAAGTGCTTGAAACCCTTATATCCAGAAACCTTGTTGAACCTAAAGCCTTTTTTAAAGGAAATCGGTCATTTGATTTAAAGGTAGATCTTGCCTTATCGATGGGGTTGATTGATGAGCATTATTATTCAGCTTTTAAGGCGATAAACAAAGTTAGAAATAACTATGCTCATAAGCATGACTACAAAGTTTCATTTTCTGATTTGAATGCATTCAAGTTTGATTGGGCCGATATTCAAAATCAGGCATTTGCGGTCGCATGTAAGCAGGGAGTTGGTGAAGCTGCACGAATAGCCACTATATTTCTTTGTTGGAAAGCAATACATCTTATTAGCTCTCCTGATGAAGATGACTATGAAAATAAAGGGGCCTAAGGCCCCTTTTTTCGTAGTTTATTTTGTTGACTGAGCTAACACCGTTGCTGCAAGCTGTTTGGTTTTTTCGCTTGAGCGCGGGTTATCGAGAGCCTTAGCTGCAACCGTTTCCATTGTTTGGCTGGTATGGCTGGAGGCGACACGTTGAGCAAGCGCAGATGCTGCCAGGCGCTTTTGTAGTTTCGAGGCGTTTGGATCGTTTAAGGTTTGACCAGCAACAGAAGCGATTTTACTTGATGTTTGCTTAGGATTCTTTGCCATGCTATCAGCCCTTTGATGGTTGTGATGGTTATATGTGGTGTTTGTGTTGATTTTAAACCACCACATATAGTGTTAAAGATAATCCTCACCGCTTCGCTTTGCAATGATGAATAATCACTTTACTGGATAAATTCACAGATCACAAAACGTGCGGTGTTTTATGCTGCATGATGAGCTGTATTCACATTGTTTCAGGTGATAAAACTGGTTTTATTGATCGTTATTTGTTCATAATCCACCATCTCCACATACGCTGCTAACTCTTCCATGCTTGCTCCTTGGGAATAGGTGCGGAACGCTTCCGTTTTGGCTTTCTGTTCAGTGTGTCCGGTGATACTGCCTATTCTTGTTTCCTGCACTCCGGCACGGTCTAAGCATGTGATGAACATCCCGCGCAAGCTGTGGAAGCATTGACGATCTGTAGCGGTAGGCAAAATCTTGTCACGCAACCTGGTGAAGTTTTGAGAGTAGTACGGCCCTTTCTTACCATCTTTCCTGTTAATCTTGTTAGCTTGTGGGAACAGGTATTCGCCGTAACTGTGGTTCAGGTATTCATCGACAATCGCAGATAGCCGGGAATGAATAGGGACGTACCGTACCCCCGCCTTAGTCTTTGATTTCGAAATGTAGAAACAGCGTACACATTCCACCGTCTGGATCTCGGATTTCTTGAGGCTTGCCAGTTCATCAAGGCGGCATCCTGAAAACAGCCCCATGATTATGATGTTCCTGATCTCCGGCTCTGCTGCATCAAGTAGCATTTGCATCTGGTCAGGCTCAAACGGTTGATAACTCTCTATCGTGCGCCGTGCTTCGAGGTTATGACCGTGAAATGGGTTGCGGTCTGGTATGCCATCGTAGCGGCGCTTTGCAAACTCGTAGAGACTCCCTAAACACGTTAGCCA
This sequence comes from Enterobacter cloacae complex sp. 2024EL-00214, assembly GCF_043945575.1. Classification (NCBI taxonomy): domain Bacteria; kingdom Pseudomonadati; phylum Pseudomonadota; class Gammaproteobacteria; order Enterobacterales; family Enterobacteriaceae; genus Enterobacter; species Enterobacter cloacae complex sp. 2024EL-00214. Next base: position 86,304 of record NZ_JBIMRC010000024.1, read on the forward strand.
GTTTTGACGAGATTGATCGGCGGCTCCTTTCTCCTTTTGCGTATCGAGGAACTCAGTCACCAGGCGGCGACCTATCCTTTCTAAGGCAATGTCCGGTTGTTTGGCACTTTCAAGGAATAGCTCAACGGCTCGCGCTGATTTGCTTAACGTTGAATAAGAGCGGCGGTCTTTATAGCTTTCGGCGTATTCGTCCCGTAATAGGCACAGAGTGGGAATCGAACAGGATCGCGTTACAGGTTGAGGGCGGCTCTTGTTCTTCTTCCCTTCGGTATGCAAGGCGGCTATTGACTGCTGCAACCACTGATCGGGGTTGCTCGGATTGTACTTCCGCTTAAGCTCTTCCCATTCTAATAAGAGGTGGTTTCTAAACCGTCGAGCCTCATTGAGATCGCGAGTTGAAGTGGTTTTGCGCCACATCCGGCACGGATATAAAAATCTGAGGTACTTCGGGACGAAGATCTGAAACATCCAGATTCCATCTTTTCGCTTGTAAAGGTAAGCCTGGCCCTTGATTGACACGATAATGATCCTCTATTATCACGTAATCAGTTACCTATGCTGATCGCAATATCGTTATCTGTCAGTAGGTTACAGAAGTGGAATGGATTTTTGTTCGATTCCCTTCGCCCGCTCCAGCGATTTTTTACGCTCAAAATCAGCTAAAAAATCGTTACGTTTCCGGTGCTTAGAGGGAGGCGCTCTGTAAGCGCTGTCGAGAACCCTCTTGACGTTCTACCTTGGTAACTACCGCGATTTGGTGAGTAGTGATCAGGAAGCTTATCAAAACGCTGGCGGTCGTTCCAGTGTCTTACCGCGATAGTCCAACAAGAAAACAAAGCCTTTCACTAGGGCTGTAAACCATTCCTGAAACTTTAACCGTTCCACACTTAGCGCGGTGTCCCGTAACAGCCTGTCGTGATGACACGCCACGGATAAACGAGCGAATGTTGGGAAGCCTAACCAGTCCGGGAAAGGGGCTGGCTCTGCCGTGGTGTTCACCGAGCCATAAATGATCGGTACTCGATAAGAGATCGGTTAACTGACAAGAAAATGATGATACGCCTTCGGCGCTGAATGTTGGTATGCCCAACACGGCGCTAAATGGGTATTATTGCTTGAAAGATGGTGTTATCAGACAAAAGCGACTATGGAATGAGTGTATGAAAATTAAGCGAAAGCCCTTTGAGCAATTCTTAATGCACGACATAGAAGAGTTAAATGGGGATTTGGAGGAGGCATATCTAGAGGCGGCCTTCCCCTTGATTGGTCAGATTGTGATGTATTTCAATACATTGGAAAAGGACTTGGATAGCATAATCTACGAAAGTTTCAGTGACCGCTCTGATCAATTAGGTATTATTGTTATAGGTAGTATGAACTACTCGGCAAAGGTAGACCTTTTCAAAGGAAGGTGCGAACAAGTTCCTGATATGAGATCATCATATTCATCCGGAGCGCATCCCAGAGGGACATCATGAGCCATCAACTCACCTTCGCCGATAGTGAATTCAGCACTAAGCGCCGTCAGACC